>DATEHD010000115.1:0-8875 GCA_035279765.1 Candidatus Krumholzibacteriia bacterium
GGCGCCAACTGTATCGCGCAGGCGCCGGGACCTGCCCCCGTGACTGTGAAGAAAGACCAGGCGGTCAAGCACGTGGACATGGTTGCGGACTTGAGTCTCGTCATGCCGTAGCCGCGAGCGTTTGTTACGCATCACAACACAAAGAGAAAACGTTGTGGCCGGAAGATTGTCCCTGCCGGAAGCGGATCGTGCGCCGTCTTCGATCTGCTTAAATCCTAGAAACCGTAGCGAAGCTGGTGGATGCGGTTGACCGGAAGAGCAGAGGTTATTACCTCGCGTCGGTAGTACTGGCCCCATCGTGGCGAAATCTCGACCCGATCGAAGAACAACCGCTCCTTGAGTAGATCTCGTATCCGCCATGGCCGATCCGCCAGGCCGAGGATCATGGCCGGCGTTCGTCGTTCGCTCTTCTCCCATCGTCGTTTCATGTAGTTGCGCCAGAGCTGGAAGATCGCAAGCTTCTCGATCGACGCCTGCCGGCGCTTGGCCCACGCAATCGTCTCGCGTTTATGAGCGGCCGTGCTGTGGCGGATCATCAAATCGAGGAGATTGACCTCCCAGAGTGGATTATGTCGATCACGTCGACGTCTGGAAGATGTGACGCAATGCGTAATGGAGCGCTCCAGTGACCGGATTGCCCGGGGATACGCGCGGTGGTCGTCGCTTCGAATGACGCGCGAAATGAGAGGGCGTAGTAGGTCTCGCACGCCATACTCAACCGCTCGTGCGGATGCTCGTCCGAAGGTCTGCTCGAGCTGGACGCGACGCGTTTTCTGGCTCGGGCGCATTCGGCCTTTGCGTCGTAGTGGGCTGTCAGTGTGGTAGATGAAGTAACCAGAAGCGACGTCGACGGCGACGTTGTGATGGAACGGAAAGTATTGGCTCCATTCGAAGGTCTCGAACCCGTCGATGGCGACCTCACCAAGGGCGTGAATCCGCGTTAGCTCCTGCGACTGGATGAGGAGACAGTGCCGTCCAAGACGGCCCACCTGGTGGGCCACCGTCTCGGGACTGCACCCGAGTGCCCGCGAGATCTGACGATTGCCCATGCAGCCGACGACCATCATCACGATGCGTGAGATCAACTCCGGACGCTTTTGCCAGTAGGAAGTCGAGAACGTTTGCGTACTAAAGTGACGATTGCACGCCAGACACGTAAACCGCTGGATACGATTGGGAGCGCATTGACGAACGAAGAAGCCCTTCCGTTTGTAGGGCCAAGCGCGATGGAACGTATTGAAGTAGTGGCAGTTCGGATTGGGGCAATGCGGCGGTGCCCAGATGGATGACGTCGATCGCATGCGCCGGCTTCGGCATGCATCGTGCCAGGGACAATTTCGCGGGCACAACCAAAAGAAAACGGCTGCCCTCGAGTGAGAGCAGCCGTTTCTCAATGTTGCCCCTAGCGCAATCCTACTTATAGAGTGCCTTGACCTTTCCCCACGTGGTGGGTTCGGTGGGCACCTGTGCCGGAACCAGAAATCCGCGAATCTCGCCGCCCGGGACGCCGAGAGGCGCCGCGGTATGGACGTTCAAGTACGCCTTACCGGCCGCGATGGCTGCGAACAAAGCCGCCTCCGCGCTCGCGGTGGAGCCGCCGTTGGCAGTGACGTATGCCGGATTCCAGCTCGATGCCAGCGTTTCATCCAGCGTGATGTCGAACCCCGTGGCACTCGTCACGCCGATCGGGAAACCGGCGAAAAACGGTGTCGTGGTGGCGACTCCCGCCGTGCCCGTTCCCGCGACCGCCGTGGCCGCGTGAATGTGACACGCCGTCGTCGTTCCCGACAGCCCCGCAAAATCGAGGTGAATGTACAGCTGGTTCGTTGCGGCGTTGACGCCGACAAGCGCAGTGCCGGTTCCCAACGAAGCGTTGGGCGGCGACTCGCTCGCACCATTCAACGTCACGTTGTATACAACCCATGATGCGTGCGATGTCGAGACCGCGCCCAGCACCACGCACAGCGCCAGCGCCAGTACTACACGGATACTTCTCCCCGTTCTCAGTTGCAATCGCATGAGAAATCCTCCTGATCAGTTGCCGTGTTCACTGCATTGGGGGTCCAAGCTGCGCATTGTATCGCAAGCAATGACATAAAGAAAGGGGCCTGACCGAGGCCCCTGGCTGGCACTGTGATCTGACGCACGGGCGCCGGACATGGGGCGCGATAAACGCCGCGCCGCACACTAGATGGGGCTACCAGCTTCTGCTGATCCTGCCATCCGCTTGATAGGGGATTCGGCGGAAAGGTGTGTGTCGGACCACACAACCACACTGATATTGCCAACAACCTTGGGAGGTGGTGGAGCCGGGCAGTCACGCCCTCCGTCGTCAGTGCACGTCGAGGCATCACGATGAAATGGCGGAGCTTCTACGCGAGACGAACGTTGTGGATCACGGTCGCATCCGTGGTGGTGCTGGCGGTGGCGGTGCGCGTTGCGCTGCCGCCCATTCTCAAGGACTACGTGAACAAGCGCCTCGCAGAAATTCACGGCTACTATGGACATGTCGATGACATTGATGTCCATCTGATCCGCGGTGCTTATGTGCTCAAGGACCTGAAGCTGCTCAAGGAGAACGGAAAGGTGCGCACACCATTTGTGGCAGCCGATCGTGTCGACATCTCCGTCGAATGGCACGCCCTTTTTGACGGGGCGTTTGTGGGCGAAATGGCGTTCTGTCACGGGAGGCTCAACTTTGTGAAGGGTCCTTCAAAGGCGGAGAGCCAGAGCTCCATCGATCATTCGTGGATGCCGGTGGCAGACAAGCTGTTTCCGCTCCGCTTCAACAAGGTCGAGCTCACGGATGGCGAGATACATTACCTGGATACCAACCACCATCCATCCATCAATGTATACGTCGATCACGTGACGGCGGTGGCGACCAATCTCACCAACAGCAAGGACATCTCGGACAATCTCTACGCGGTTATCGAGGTGAGGGGACTCGCCATGCGGGAAGCGCCGGTCGAGGTGCACATGGTGACCAATCCCAACGCCCACGACACCAACTTCGACGTGAATGCATCGCTGCGCAACCTCAAGCTTGTCGACCTCAACGGCCTGGTGCACGAGTACGGCGGGTTCGACTTCGAACGCGGCAGCTTTGAAGCGGACACCGAGCTGGCAGCCGCACGGGGAAACATCCACGGTTACGTCAAACCCATCCTCAAGGACGTCAAGATTTTCAATCTCGAGGAGGACAAGAAGAAACCGCTCAAGGCGCTGTGGGAGATGATCGTCGGCGGAATCGGCAAGCTCTTCACCAACCATGAAGAACACCAGATGGCGACAGTCATTCCGGTGCAGGGGGCGATCGACCAGCCGGGCACGAGCACGCTCGCCGTGATCGCCGGTCTTTTCGAGAACGCCTTCATTCAGGCGATCAAACCCGGTGTGGAGGGAACTGTGGGCCTCGACAAGATCAATACGCCCGAAAAGCAGAAAGAACAGAAGGACGTGAAGAAGGAAGTGCAGAAGAAAGAAGCAGATGGTGGCCGGTGATGTTCGTGTGGAACGCGGCGCGGCGCCGCCGGCGTTCGTCCGGTTTAGAAGAGGGGTGTTCATGCTCCCCCGCACGGCGTGGCACCTGACACGCTGGACGATCGAATCGTGGTGGACGGACAACGCGCTGCGCCTGGCCGCGGCGATGTCGTACTACATCACGTTCTCGCTGGCACCGCTCCTCCTGATCGTCATCGCGGTCGCCGGCCTCCTCATGGGCAACAACAACGCGCGCGACGCCATCATGCAGCAGGCGCGCACAATCATCGGCACGAGCGGCGCCGACGCGCTCGAGGCCATGATGAAGGGCGCGCGGAGGCCCGCAACCGGAATCCTCGCCGGCACGATCGGCGTGGTCACGCTGCTCTTTGGAGCCACTGGAGTGGTGGGGCAGCTGCAGGATGCGCTCAACACCATCTGGCGGGTGAAGCCACGGCCCGGCCGCGGCATCAAACGCATCATCCTCAAGCGCATCGTCAGCTTCGCCATGATTCTCGGCATCGGCTTTCTGCTCCTGGTCTCGCTCGTGATCAGCGCGGCGATCGACACGGCGGGCGGGTACATCATGCGCGACCAGACCGCGTTCCTGATGGAGGCCATTCACTTCCTGCTTTCAACAGCGGTGATCACCGTGCTCTTCGCCATGATGTTCAAGTTTCTGCCCGATGTCCGGCTCAAGTGGCACAACATCTGGTTCGGCGCCTTCGTGACGTCGCTCCTGTTCTCGCTGGGCAAGACGCTGACGGGTCTTTACATCGCCAAGAGCAGCCTCGCGTCGTCGTACGGCGCGGCCGGGTCACTGGTCATCATCCTCACGTGGGTGTATTATTCCTCTGCGAGCTTCCTCCTCGGCGCAGAATTCACCCAGGTCTTCACGAACTACCGTGAAGGTGCTCCGGAAAAAAAGCAGGGCATCATTGCCCGGCCGAAAGAGGGATAAGGCATGACCTCCGATTCGCCTCCACGGCGGCGGCGCCTGGTTGCCGCCGCGCTGGCGTGCGCGCTGGCGCTGATCAGCTGCTGGAAAGTCGACGCCGACCTCAAGCTGTCCACCCACAAGCTCGATTTCGGCACCAGCCTCAGCGAGGCCACCTTCACAGTCACCAACGACAGCCACGACAACGCGCTCACGACGGGCGTCACCAGCCTCGACTATCAACTGAAGAGCGACCATGCATGGTTGACGGTGCAGCCGGCGTCCGGGCACCTCGATGGCGAACAGACGACCATGCACACGGTGACGATCGACCGCTCCGCACTTCTTGCGGGCGAGAACCTCGCCACCATCCGCGCGACATCCAACGGTGGCAGCGATGACATTGCCGTGCACGTGACGCGGAGCGTCGACGGGAGCTGCACCGATCCGCCCACTGCGCCGGGCGGACCCACACCTGAAAACGGTGCCACCGGCGTTTCTGTCGACGGCGATCTTTCGTGGACCGGCGGCGAGAGCCAGTGCGACGGCCTCTCCGCCACCTACGATGTTTATTTCGGCACTGCCACACCGCCGCCGTTCCATCACAACAGCGGGGACAAGAAGACGTTCAATCCCGGACGCATGGCGGCCAACACGCTGATCTACTGGCGTATCGTTGCCAAAGATGGCAATGGCTCGACAAGCGGGCCGACGTGGAGCTTCCGCACCGAAGCGGGCAGCACGACGTGCACCGATCCCTTGACGGCGCTCGCGCTGAGCGCGCCCGCGGACGGAGCCACCGGTGTATCGCAAGACGTGGATCTCTCCTGGCAAGGCGGAGACAGCCAGTGCGTCGGACATACCTCGATGTACCAGGTGTACTTTGGAACCAGCTCGACGCCTGCGTTTGTCGACTCTGTTGCAGGCAAGACGTACGATCCAGGACATCTCGACGCGAGCACGACGTACTACTGGAAGATCGTGGCGAGCGACGGGATCAGCACGCGCACATCCGCCACGCGACATTTCACTACCGCGGCGCCTCCCTGCACCAATGGTCCCGCGGATTTTACATCGCTCACGCCGTCGGCGGACGCCACGAATGTTTCGGTCAACCAGGATCTCTCCTGGAGTGGTGGCGACAGCCAGTGCAACGGACTCACCGCGACCTACGATGTTTATTTCGGTACGTCGTCGCCCGCGCGCTTCGATCACAACAACGGCAGCGACAAGAGCTGGAATCCGGGAACCCTGGCCGGCCGCCAGACTTATTACTGGCGCGTGGTGGCGAAAGACGCCAACGGTTCACGCTCGAGCGCGGAACGGAAGTTCACGACGGCCTGCGACGACAACGGGGCCAGCCTGGATGCGCCGTGCACTCCATCACCGAGCAACGGCCAGCAGAAGGCCGATCCCAAGACCGCCCTGTCGTGGGAATGCGGGACTACCGATTGCGACGATCCGCTGACCTTCACGATCTATCTGGGCAAGTCGGCGACCCTCGACGATGGCGACATCGTCGGCACGACGTCAGCACGTTCCTATAAGCCGGGGCCGGGGATGTTGAAGGGCAAGACAACATACTACTGGAAGGTAGTTGCCCACGCCGGCATCACTGACCGCCCGAGCCCCGTGTGGAGTTTCAAGACGCGCTAACCAGGCCCCGTCAGACGTGGAGAACGGCTCACCGGCTCTCCGGTTTTTCCTGAGGTTCTGGACAGGGGGCAGCCCCCGCAGGGAGTTTTTCGTGTCCCCACGCCGTGCTACAATGAGCCGTTATGCGGCGGCCCCGCTGGCTGACCGGCCCGACTTCAACACCTCACATCCGGAAGAGGATTCGCTTCATGCCGAGGCTTAAACCGGCGCGCCACCGCATTCGAAATGCATGGGTTGCGTCTCTCGTCCTGGCGCTCGCCACCGTGAGCTGCTGGAAGGTGGAGGCGGACCTTTCCGTCAATACCACGCAGATCAATTTTGCGACCACGAAGCTCACCAGCTCCATCGTCATCAAGAACGACAGCCAGGACAATGCGCTCACCTCGGGCGTGGTGACACTCGATTACAAGCTCAAGAGCGACCAGCCCTGGCTCACGGTAACGCCGCTGTCCGGTGAGTGCGGCTCGATGGAAAAGCAGACGCACACCGTGGACGTCGATCGCTCCCTGATGAAGTACGGCCAGAACGCCGGCACCATCTCCATCACGTCCAACGGAGGCTCGGCGGTCGTCAAGGTGACCGCGATTCGCGAAGTGCCCGGATGCGACACGGGACCGACGCTGCCCGTCGCCGTGTATCCGGCGTCCGGCGCCAGCAACATACCGCTCAGCATGGAGCTCGAATGGGGCGACGGCGACAGCCGGTGCTCGCAGCTCACCGCGACCTACGACGTGTATTTTGGAACCACCTCGACGCCGCCCTTCGATCACAACAATGACAGCCTCAAGGTGTGGAACCCGGGACCGCTCGCCGCCAACACCACCTATTACTGGCGCGTCGTGGTGAAGGACGCGAATGGTGAAGCGAGGGGTTCGCTATGGAATTTCCAGACGCCGTGCGACCTCGGACCCGGCAGCATCACGTTGATTGCGCCGGCGGATAACGCCACCGATGTGAGCATCAACGATGACCTTTCGTGGGGAGGCGGCAACAGCCAGTGTGTCGGGCTCACGTCGTCTTATGACGTCTATTTCGGAACCACATCGCCGCCGCCGTTCCACCACAACACCACCGCCAAGTACTGGGATCCGGGCACGCTCGTGAAAGGCCAGACCTATTACTGGAAGATCGTGGCGAAGGATGCACACGGAACCAACGCATCGGCCGTGCGAACTTTCACCACGTCGGCCTGCACGCTGCTTCCGACTGCGGTGCAGCTGCTCACGCCGCTGGACGGCGCCATCGCCCTTCCCATCACGCAGGCTCTCTCGTGGGCCGGCGGAGCCAGCCAGTGTGGTCTCGCGAACTCGTTCGACGTGTACTTTGGAACCACATCGCCGCCGCCCCTGGCCGACAATGTGACCAACAAGTACTGGGCCCCGGGGACGCTCCAGAACAGCACGAGATATTACTGGAAGATTGTTGCGAAGGACGGAAATGGAAGCACGTCGTCGGCCGAGCGGTCGTTCACGACGGTGGCGTCCGTGTGCACGCTCATTCCCGCGGCTCCGTCACTCACGGCGCCCGCCTCCGGTGCCACCAATGTGCCCCTCGGCCAGGCGCTTACCTGGACCGCCGGTGACAGCCGGTGTGCCGGCCAGACCGCCACGTATGATGTTTATTTCGGCACAAGCTCCACGCCTCCGTTCGATCACAACAATGGCACTACCAAGACGTGGAGGCCGACGCTTCAGTACGACACGCAGTACTACTGGCGAATTGTGGCCCGGGACGACAACGGCACGAAGAGCAGTGAGACGCGCGTATTCACGACGCCGTGTCATCTGCCGCCGAGCAGTGTGAATCTGATCTCTCCGGCCGACGGTGCCACCGGCGCCAGCGTCGACAGCAAACTGTCGTGGGGCGGCGGTAACAACCAGTGTTCGGGAATGGCTCCTCAGAGTTATGACGTGTATTTCGGTACGACGTCATCACCGCCGTTTTTGACAAACACGACCGACAAGGCGTGGAATCCGGGCCCGCTGCAGAGCGGTGTGAAGTATTACTGGAAGATCATCGCGAAGAATGCCAACGGCACCACATCGTCGCCGGTGCGATCGTTCACGACGGCGTCGATTGCATGCACGCTTCCGCCGTCGGCGATCACGCTCGCTGCACCGGCGAACCAGACGATTGGCGTCGGCATCGACAACGACATTTCCTGGACCGGTGGCGGCAGCGCGTGTCCCGGCCTCACCGCCGTTTACGACGTGTATTTCGGGACGGCATCATCGCCGCCGCTCGCCGAGAGTAACGTTGCCGCGAAGACGTGGGATCCGGGAAGACTCACGAATGGAACGATCTACTACTGGAAGATCGTGGCCAAAGACGACAACGGCAGCACGTCGAGCGCCGTGTGGCGTTTCCAGACCGAGCTCCTGTCGTGTCTCCTTCCACCGACAGCGCCGTGCAATCCGACACCGGCCGATAACGCGAACAATCGCAACCGCGATTCCGATCTGTCGTGGGGGTGTGGTGTGACCCTGTGTGGTAATGCCGTAACCTATGACGTGTATTTCGGCACCAGCGCCACGCTGGGTGACGCGCAGAAAGTGGGCAGCCCGACAACCAAGGCGTGGGCGCTGCCGCGCCTCGAAGGAAAGACCACGTATTACTGGAAAGTCATCGCGCGCGAGGCGAACGGTGCGACGTCGAGCCCCGTCTGGAGCTTCACGACGAAGCCCTAGCGATCCCGATGATGTCCTGCATCCATCCCTACGCGGAAGCGCCGAGCATGCCGGCACCGAAGCCTGCAGGCCTCAGCACTCTCCCGCGTTTCGTGTGACGGCGAAGCCGCCA
>DATEHD010000116.1:0-6667 GCA_035279765.1 Candidatus Krumholzibacteriia bacterium
TGGAGCCGCTACATGCGCGCCAGTCTCTCGGACGTTCTCGCGATGAACTATGTGAACGTGGCGCGCGCCAAGGGCGTCTCGGGATCGCGCGTCGTGTTCCGGCACGCGGTGCGCAACGCCGCCATTCCGGTGCTCACGGTGATCGCGCTCAATCTGCCCGCGCTCTTCACGGGCTCCATCATCACCGAAACCATTTTTGCGTGGCCCGGCATGGGCCGCCTGTTCTACGACGGACTCCTGCGACAGGACTACACGCGGTTGATGGGTATCATCTTCATCGCGTCGTTCCTGATCGCGTTCCTGAACCTGGTGGCAGACACGATCTATGGCGTACTCGACCCCCGTATTAGACTCGCCCGCTAAACGGCCGGGCGCGGCGCGCGTGGTCGAGGTGCGCATGTCGCACCCACTGCGCGAGAACTTCCGCTCCACGCCGACGCACGCCGCCCGCGGCGACCGCGTCGGTTTCGCGGCGGTGTTGCGGCGCAGCCCGCTTGCGTACGGCGCCTTCGTCGTGATGAGCCTCATCATTCTGGGCGCTGTGTTTGCGCCGCTGATGAGCCCTTACGACAAGGACAAGATCGATCTCACCAGCCAGTACCTCGCGCCGTCGCTCGACCATCCGTTCGGAACCGACGATCTGGGGCGCGACATCTTCGTGCGCGTGATGCACGGAGGGCGGGTTTCACTCGCGGTTGGATTTCTCGCCATGACGCTGGCACTGGGGATCGGGGTGAGCACGGGCGGCGTCGCCGGCTACTACGGAGGCTGGGTCGACACGCTGATCATGCGTGCCGTGGATCTCATGCTCGCCGTGCCGGTGTTCTTCGTGATCCTGTTTCTCACCAGTATTCTATCGCCCAAAATATCGGTGGTGACGCTGGTCCTCATGATCGGCTGCACGCAGTGGATGGAAGTCGCACGGCTGGTGCGTGCCGTGGTGATCACCACCAAGGAACACGAGTTCGTCGACGCGGCACGGACCATCGGACTGGCCGACCGGCGCATCCTGGTCCGCCACCTTCTCCCGCACACGACAGCTCCGGTGCTGGTGGCGATCACGCTGGGCCTGGCCCAGGCCATCATCATCGAGAGCGGACTGTCGTTCCTCGGCTTCGGTGTCCAGCCGCCCACGCCCAGCTGGGGCGGAATGCTGCAGGACGCACAGAGCTACCTCAGCGATTGCCCGTGGATTGCGGTGTTTCCCGGCCTGATGATCTTTCTCACCGTCGTGTGCTGCAACGTGCTCTCCGATTTTCTCGGCGAGGCGACCAACCCTGCCCGCACCGCCGGCCGCTAGCCACTCCACGGATCTGTTCGGCGTTTGACCATCACCCGGGGCTGGGGTATCCTGACGGTTGTGGCCGGGAAATTGTCCCTGCCTAATCCGAACTTCCGCTAACTCAACAGGTTTTCGCGATTCGACCGTGCTCCAACGGCAACCCCGTTGGGAGACACAGGCTTCGACTTACGCAGGGACAATTTCCCGGCCACAACCAACACCATGACGCCCGCACTGTGGACTGCTCTGTTTGCGGTCATCGCCGCACTTGCCACCTTTGCCGGTGGCTTCACGGTGCCGGGACGGTTGTCGCGCGACCGTCTCTCGCACCTGATCGCCTTCGGCGCGGGATACATTCTCTCCGCCGCGCTGGTGAGCCTGCTCCCCGAGAGCCTGCGCCTGATGGACAACGCGCCGCTCTACGTGCTGGCGGGCTATGTGCTGGCGCACCTTTTCGAGCACACGTTCACCTCGCATTTTCATTTCGGCGAAGAGACGCACCATGAGCACATGGTGAATCCGGCAGTGAGCGCGAGCGCGCTGGTAGGCCTGGGGTTGCACTCGTTCTTCGACGGCGTCGCGATTGCGTCCGGATTCCTGGTGACACCGTCGCTCGGCATCCTGGTCGCCTTCGCCGTCATTCTTCACAAGGTGCCGGAGGGAGTGACCATCGCCTCCCTGATGATGGCGTCGGGCCGGAGCCAGCGCTCGGCGCGGCAGGGAGCCGGCATCCTTGCCGTGGCCACCCTGGCCGGGGCCGGGGTGATGGCGTTTCTGGGGGAAGGTGTTAAGGGAGCGGGGCTTGCGCTCTCGTCCGGGATCGCCCTCTACGTGGCGGCCACCGACCTCATCCCGGAGTTCAACCAGGAAGGCCAGACCGTCTACTCGTTGAGTGCTTTGGGGGGACTGGTGCTATACTTCGCCATACATGCCGTGAGCACCCACTTCGGCATCCACTGATCCCATGGACTATATCGTCGTATTGATCACCGCTCCGACTGCAGCCGATGCGCGCCGCATTGCACGCACGCTTGTGGAGGAGCGCCTCGCGGCATGCGTGAACGTGCTGACGGGCTGCGAGAGCGTCTATCGCTGGGAGGAGAAGGTGGTGGAGGAGGCCGAGGCGATGATGGTGGCCAAGACGTCGCGCGACCTGTTTCCCGCGCTGGCCAAGCGGGTGGGAGAGATTCACCCCTACGCGGTCCCCGAGGTGATCGGGCTTCCGCTCACCGAAGTCGCCGAGCGCTACCGTCTCTTTCTGGACGACGGTGTCCGGCGCGCCCGCTCTCCCCTGTGAGGGAGCGGCTCAACCCTCCGAAACCGTTAGACGAGCGACGCAGTCAGCTGCGAAAGCGAGTCCATGATCGACGAGAACACCGCGCCGACGGTGGTCACCATGGCCCGGCCCAGCGTCATCGCGGTACGGATCGGGGAGGGGGACTCGAGCGCCGCCCGTTCCCGCTCCACGCGGTTCACGAAGTGAGTCGCGTCCTTGGAGGGTACTTCGAACTCAAAGGTCATGACCCGGGACCTGTCGGCCTTGCACCCCGACCGGTCCAACCTGCATCCCGTGGTTGCGTCCACGACGACGGTCCGGATAATCTTCGTGTCGGAGGTCGATGCCGTTGTCGTCACCGTCCTGTGCGAGTGATCGCAGGCATATACAGATGAATAACTGCCCACAGCAACGCCCAAAAGGCCAACCATTATCATGCGTTTCATACGACCCCTCCTTGCCGGTGATGCGCGCGGGGATCATAACGCATCCCGGCTGCCTTCCTGTATACACGCTTAGACGAGATTCTACTCTGACCGGTTGCAACTTTCTTTCGTTCGCCCCCCGGAGATCGTGGTGATGCCCCGGATCGGGCTCGCACTCTCGGGGGGAACCGCGAAATCGGTGACCCACGTGGGGGTCATCAAGGCGCTCACCGAGGCTGGCATACCGGTGTATTGTGTGGCCGGCACCAGCGGGGGGAGCATCGTGGGCTCGATGCTGGCGTCGGGCATGCCGGTGAGCACGATGGAGACCGCGGCCACCACCATGAGCTGGCGCAAGCTGGTGAGCCTGCGTCTGACGCGCATGGGCTTCATCTCGAGCGAGCGCATCGCCGAGTTCATGCGCGAAATTCTGGGCGATCTCACCTTCGAGGATCTCAATCTTCCCACGGCCGTGGTGGCGACGGATCTCGTCACCGGTGAGAAAAAAGTGTTCCGCTCCGGACCGCTCGCCATCGCCGTGCGCGCGAGTTGCTCGATTCCGCAGATCTATCTCCCGGTCGAGATCGACAACCAGTACTACGTCGACGGCGGCCTATCGGAATATCTGCCGGTGCAGACGGCGATCGAGCTCGGCGCCGATTTCGTGATCGCGTCGCACCTGGCGCCGGTGGATCCCACCTATCGCCGGCCGCAGAACATCCTGCAGCTCGTGGTCCAGATCACGGGACTGATCGCGCGCAAGAACTATCCGGTGTCGGAGCGGCTTGCCAACTTCGTGATCCATCCCAACGTCGATGCCTACAGCTCGTTCGACTTCGATCATGCCGAGGAAATGATCGAGATCGGTTACGACACCGCGCGTCGCGCGCTTCCCGCGCTGCGCGAGCGTCTCGCGCGCGCGGCGGATTCGGGACAGGGCTCGCGCATCGTCACCTCCAACGAATAATGAGCGCGCGCCCGCTGGTGCTGTTCACCGATTTCGGGAGCACCGACTTCTACGCGGGGATCATGCGCGCCGTGCTGGCGGCCGGCTCGCCCACATCGCCGGTCATGGATCTCCACCACGACATTCCGGCGCACGACATCGACGCGGCGAGCTTTGTGCTCGCGCGCGCCTTCGCCTATCTGCCCAAAGACGCCGTCGTGGTGGCCGTTGTCGACCCCGGCGTAGGTACCGGCCGGCGCGGTCTGATCATCACCATCGGTGAGCGCACCATTGTCGGTCCCGACAACGGCCTCACCAGCGATTTGCTCGTCAGCGCCCCGCTATTTTCCATCGCCCGGTTTGTCGCCATCGAGGAATCGATGGCGCAGCAGGTGACGGGAATACAGGCGCGCGGCGGCACCTTCCACGGCCGCGACATCTTCGCCCCGGTGGCCGCCGCGATCGCGTTGGGAACCGCGCCGGCGCGTTTCGGAAAAAAGACGGACGGCATCGTCATGCTGCGCGACGTCCCCGGCGTTTCGCTCGACGGCGGAGTGATCCGCGCGCGCGGGCGCTACGTGGATCGCTTCGGCAATGTGATGACCGATATCCCCCTCGACCTCGTGGAGCGGGTGTTCGGCGCCATCGAACACGTGCGCGTGTCGGTGGCGGGGCGCGACGCGGGCCCGCTGCGCGGGACGTACGCCGATGGTGAGAGCGGTGAATTGATTGCGATCGTCAACAGCTGGGGGCTCGTGGAAGTCGCCATGAACGGCGGCCGCGCCATCGTGTACCTCGGGAACGTTCCCGCCTCGTCGCTACGGTTCGAGCTGCGGCGGGAATGACGCGCATGCGCATCGAGCCGCAGCAGGATTGCATATACGAGATTGCGCGCGAAGGCGGCATGCACGTGCCCGGACGTGTCATTGCGAGCGCAGATCTGATGAACGAATTGCGCGACGACAACATCACCCTCCAGCAGGTGATGAACGTGGCGCATCTGCCCGGTATCGCGGGGTATTCGTGGGCCATGCCCGACGCGCACATGGGCTACGGCTTTCCCATCGGCGGTGTCGCCGCCACGGTGCCCGAGAACGGCGGTGTGATTTCGCCGGGTGGCGTCGGCTACGACATCAATTGTGGCGTTCGTTTGTGCGCCCTGAACCTTACCCGCGACGAGTTGCTCCCGCGCATCGATCGCCTCGTGCAGCGTCTGTTCGAAAGCGTGCCATGCGGCGCGCATCCGCACCAGTCCGGAACCGGGGACCTGAGCGCCGCCGAGATGCGGCGCGTGCTCCGCGACGGGGCCGCGTTTGCAGTCAAGCGCGGCTTCGGCACCGACACCGACCTCGAGCACAGCGAAGAAAACGGGGCCATGACGCTCGCCGATCCCGCCGAAGTGAGCGACGAAGCCATCGAGCGCGGGCGACGACAGCTCGGCTCGGTTGGCTCGGGCAATCATTTTGTCGAAGTGGGATGCGTGCACCGCGTGTTCGACGACGAAGCCGCGCGCGCGCTCGGACTCGCGGCCGGCCAGGCGACGGTGATGATTCATTGCGGCTCGCGCGGCCTCGGCCACCAGGTGTGCACGGACTTCCTGCGCGAAATGGGGCGCACGAAATTTCCATACGCGTTGCCCGATCGCCAGCTGGCGTGCGCGCCTGTGGAATCGGAGCTGGGACGGCGCTACCTGGCGGCCATGAGCGCCGCCGCGAATTATGCATGGGCCAACCGCCAGGTGCTGATGGTGCTCGCCGCGCGCGCCTTCGCCGATGTGTTCGGCGCACCACCGGAGCGCCTGGGCTTCCGCCTCGTGTACGACATCTGTCACAACATTGCCAAGCTCGAGAGTCACGACGTGAACGGGAAGAAGCGGCGCGTGTGCGTGCACCGCAAAGGCGCGACCCGTGCGCTGCCGCCCGGTGACGCGCGCATTCCATCGCGCTATCGTGACGTCGGGCAGCCGGTCCTGGTTCCCGGTGACATGGGGCGCGCGTCGTTCGTGTGCGTGGGTGCAGCATTCGACGGCGAGCACCCGTTTCACTCCAGTTGCCACGGCGCCGGGCGGCGGCTGTCGCGGCGCGCCGCCACCCGCGCGGGAAGCGGCCGCTCGATCACCGACGAGCTGCGCAAGAACGGCGTGGTGGTCATGGCGAAGGACCGCCGGACGCTTGCCGAGGAAATGCCCGAGGCCTACAAGAACGTGGCCGACGTGGTCGACGTGATGCACCGCGCCGGCTTCGTCCGAAGGGTGGCCGAGATCAGGCCGGTGGGGGTCATCAAGGGCTAGACCTTTTTGCCCTTCAATGCGCCGAGCCGTTTGGGTATCATGGCGGCCCGAGCGTTTCCCCGCCAAGCGCCGGTTTTATTGCCGCATTCCCATCATTTTTAACCGCCGAAATACGACTCAACAGGAGAAAGCAGAATGAAACGTGCGGTCTTGTCATTGGCTCTGGTGTCACTTCTCGCCGCTGCCGTGCCCGCGTCGGCGCAGCTGGCTGGAGAAGTCCGTGAGGAAAAATACCTGCAGACGCCGCATCGTTGGCAACTCTTCGTGGACGGCGGCATCGGCATGCCCACCGATCCCGGTCTCTTCAATGACTTCTGGAACACTGCATTCCAGTTTGGCATCGGCGGCGGCCTGGTGATCTTTCCATGGCTCGAGATCAACGGCACTTTCAACCACCTGACGTTCAACAACAACGACATCAAGTCGAAGGAAAAGATCGGGTACGTCG
>DATEHD010000117.1:0-4389 GCA_035279765.1 Candidatus Krumholzibacteriia bacterium
GCACTGCGCCCCGCGACAAAAATGGTCGATCTGAAGACGATGCGCCTTTCGTTTGCGCTTCCCTCGGATCTCACCGTCAGCACCGAGTCACCGGACGTAACCCTCTCACCCGACGGCACCACGGCCCTGGTCGCGGCCGCAGATTCGTCGGGCACGGCTCATTTATATGTGCGTCCGCTGAACGTCTCATCGGCGCGCATGCTTCCCGGCACCGAGGGCGCCGTGATCCCGTTCTGGTCACCCGACAGCAAACAGGTGGCCTTCTTCGCCGACGGTAATCTCAAGCGCATGGGCATTAACGACGATGGCGCCCAGGTGATCTGTCCCGCGCCCGCGCCGCGCGGCGGCGACTGGGGGCCGGGCAACCTCATCGTGTTTGCCCCCGCCGCCTCGGGGCCGCTCATGCAGGTGCCCGCCAGCGGCGGCACACCCACGCCGGCCACAACGCTCGATACGGCCGCCCACGAGACGGCACATCGTTTTCCGCAGTTCCTGCCCGATGGAAAACACTTCCTGTTCGTGGCGCTTCCCGGAAAGGACAACCAGAGCCCCACGCGCGTTGGCACGGTGGGCGGAATCAGCGGGCCGGTCGTGGTCACGGCTTCCGGCCGTGCTGCCTATGCGGCGGGTTATCTCCTGTTCAATCAGAATGGTTCGATCATGGCGCAGCCATTCGACGCCGCTGCGCTCAAGTTGAGCGGCTCTCCCGCGATCGTTCGCGGCCTCAAGGATGCGAGCGGGCAATACTCGGGCTCGCCGGCTCTCGAAGCGTCCGCCGCCGGCACACTCATTCAACGCGAAGTTCAGCAGAACGATACACGTCTGGTGATGGTGGACCGGAGCGGACGCAGTCTGCACCAGATCGCGGTTCCGGCCGGGGTTTACCGGCAACTACGGTTTTCGCCCGACGCGACGCGTCTCACGCTGACCTATTCGAAAAACGGAGATCCCGACCGCGTGTGGCTGGTCGATATCGCGCGCGGGATCACCACCCGCTTTGCATTCGAGGGGAGCTTTGATGTTGCGCCCGTCTGGAGTCCGGACGGCACGCGTGTCATCTGGGGATCGGATAGGCCGGACGGGCGCAATCTGTACTGGAAGAACGCCGACGGGTCCGGCAAAGAGGAGTTGCTGTGCGACGGGACGGGTCTCTTCAACGATCCCAACTCGACAGCGCCCGGCGTGCTTGTTTTCCGGTCGCTCAGCGGTGAGACCAACGAGGACATCTGGATGGTTCCGCTCACCGGCGAGCGGGTGGGGAAACCCCTGATCACGTCCCGTTTCAACGAGAACGACGCGGCGCTCTCGCCCGACGGCCACTGGATGGCGTATCGCTGCGACGAGTCGGGCCGCATGGAGATTTACGTCACGTCTTTCCCATCGCTCGACCAGCGCGTTCAGGTTTCGAGCGACGGGTCGACGCCGGGCACCACCACGACACTCACCATGATCCGCTGGCGAAAAGATGGCCATGAGCTGTACTACATCGGGCCGGATGCGAGGAGTGTGATGGCGGTCCCCGTCGATGCCGGCGAAAAATTCCACGCCGGTACACCGAAGGCACTCTTCAAGCTTCCGCGCGAGACTGTCGATGCCGACATCACTCCCGACGGCCAGTCGCTGGTGTTGAGCATCCCGGCCCAGGAAGGCCGGCGCTCGATCATCAACCTCGTCATGAACTGGGACCGCGAGCTGCAGAGTTCGAAATAGCGGGAAGCCGCGCCCGCACCGTACAATAGCCCGTCGTGCATCTTTCCCCCGGTCATCGCCTCGGTCCTTACGAAATCATTTCGCCCCTCGGTGCGGGCGGCATGGGCGAAGTCTATCGCGCCCGTGATACGCGCCTGGGCCGCGACGTCGCCATCAAGGTGCTGCCGCAGCATCTGTCGTCCAACCCGGAAGTCCGCGCGCGCTTCGAACGCGAAGCAAAAACGGTTTCGTCGCTGAACCATCCCAACATCTGCACGCTCTTTGACGTCGGACGCGACGGAGACGTCGACTATCTCGTCATGGAGCTTGTCGAGGGCGAGACGCTCGCGGCGCGTCTCACGCACGGCGCACTGCCGCTGACGGACACGTTGCGCATCGGCGTGCAGATGGCCGACGCGCTGGATCGCGCGCATCGCGCGGGTGTCGTGCACCGCGATTTGAAGCCCGGCAACATCATGCTCACCAAGAGCGGCGCCAAGCTGATGGACTTCGGTCTGGCGCGCGCCGTGGGACTCGCGGGGACGAGCGGTCTGTCGACGGGCGTCACGGTGGGGGCACTCACGCAGTCGCCGACGGTGGCGCAGCCGCTCACCGCCGAAGGCACCATCATCGGCACGTTCCAGTACATGTCGCCCGAACAGCTGGAAGGAAAAGAAACCGACGCGCGCAGCGACGTGTGGGCCTTCGGTTGCGTGCTCTATGAAATGGCGACGGGGAAGCGCGCGTTCGACGGCAAGAGCCAGGCGTCGTTGATCACGTCCATCATGGGCTCGCAGCCCGAGCCGATCTCGCACGTGACACCCATGACACCGCCGGCGATGGAGCGCATGGTGTCGGCCATGCTGGCCAAGGATCCTGCGGACCGCGTGCAGAGCGCGCACGACGTGAAGCTGCAACTGCAGTGGATCGCCGAGGGCGGTTCTGCCACCGGTTTGCCGGCCGCTCCGGCGCAACGTGCGAGAAAAACATCGTGGCTCCCGTGGACGATCGCGGCGGTCGCGCTTGCCGGCGCGGCCGCATTTGCGTTGCTGGGTCGGAATGGAGGGACCGTTGTCGAGCATCCCGTGCACGCCGCCATCACGCCGCCGCCGGGCGTTCTGTTTTCGTCAAGCACCGACAGTCCGCTCCCGCTCGCGGTCTCGCACGACGGCACCAAGATCGCATTCTGTGCGCGCACCGGCGAAGGCCCTGACATGCTGTGGATACGATCCGTGGACAAGAATGACGCACGCGAGATCCCGGGCACCGATGGGGCCCATGGACCATTCTTCTCTCCCGATGGAAAAAGCATCGGCTTCTTCACGCGCGGACACTTGAAGACAGTCAACGCCGCGGGCGGCGCGGTGATCGAGCTCGTCGATCGCGTGGATGCGCGCGGCGCCACGTGGAACGCGGACGGCACCATCGTTTACGGAGACGGCACCAACCATCCGCTCAAGATGGTGCACCAGGACGGCGGCAAGCCGACGACGATTACAGCGCTCGATTCCACCCGCGCCGAATCGACGCACCGCTATCCGTGGTTTCTTCCCGACGGGAAGCACTTCCTCTATCTCGCGCGTCGCAGCGGCGCCGGCAAGGGCATCGAGCCCACCATTTTCGTGGGCGAGCTGGGCTCGAAGAGCCGCGCGCCGGTAATCGAAGTTGCTTCCAATGTGCAATACGCCTCGGGGTACATCCTCTACGTTCGCGAAGGCGTGCTTGTCGCGCAGCATTTCGACCCGAACACATTTGCCGTGTCCGGCCCCGCGCTCCCGTTGATCGACGAGGCGCGCATGGACGAGCGCTTCAGCCGCGCCGTGTTCTCGGTGTCAGACAACGGTGTGCTCGTGTGCATGACAGGAAAGAACCAGACGCGCACGCAGCTCGAGTGGCTCGATCGCAAGGGCACATTGGTGGCGAAGATCGGCGAGCCGGCCGACTACACCTACGGCGGGATACCTGAGCTCTCGGCGGACAACGCCGAAGCCGTGATACCGATCGCGAACCGCGAGCGCGGAACGTCCGATGTGTGGATCGTCGATCTCGCGACGGGACGGCGCCGCCGTCTCACCGTTGACCAGGACGATCATCCTTCGGCGATCTGGTCGACGCGCGGCCGCGTGGTCGTCGCCACCACGCGCAGCGGAGATCGGCGGGCCAACGTGAGCGTCCTGACATCGGACGGCGTGAGTGAGCGAATGCTCTCCGTGCGCGAGGACTTTGTCTGGCCGCGATCGATCTCGCCGGACGGCAACGTGCTGCTCCTCGACGGCAGTGCGTCGTCGCAGACGCGGCAAAACGTGGTTGCGATCTCGACACTCGGAGACACCACCCGGACTGTGCTTACCAGCGGCGAGGGCGTGCAAAACCTCCCGCAGTTTTCTCCCGACGGACATTTCTTCGCGTACCAGTCGGATGAGACGGGGCGTTTCGAGGTGTACGTCGCGGCGTATCCGTCGGGTGCGCGCTGGCAGGTGTCGCAGGAGGGCGGATTCCAGGCGCGCTGGCGCGCCGACGGACGCGAGCTGTTCTTCTTCGACCGGGACAACTACCTTAATGCGATCGCGGTGACCTTGCGTCCGGGCGTTTTCGAAGCCGGAGCGTCAACCAGGCTCTTTCAACTGCACGGTAACGGGGGCGGATGGTGCTACGCCGTGAGCCGCGACGCGTCACGGTTCCTGGTGACGCAACCCTTGC
>DATEHD010000118.1:0-4181 GCA_035279765.1 Candidatus Krumholzibacteriia bacterium
CGTTCCGTCAGCCACCAGGTCACCACCCTCATGATTGGCCGCCTGCTTTCGTATGCGGTCATGTTCATCGTTCCGCTCGTCAACGTGCGAACGCTGAGCGTCGAGGAATACGGCTACTACCGCCAGTTCTGGCTGATCCTCGAAACGCTGACGCCGATGTTGATCCTCGGCTTCTCGCGCAGCCTTCTCTACTACCTGCCGCGGCACGAGACACGCGAAGAGCGCGGCGCCTACATCACGCAAACCGTGATGTTCCTGATCACCGGCTCGCTCATTGCCATGGCGGTCTACTCGCTCATGGGCCACTACCTCGGCGAAGGACTCGGGGCAGCAGCGCGCGCGTTCTACTGGCGCCTCTGCTTCTTCACGCTGGGGTGGATAGGCACCGACTACATGGAAGTAATCTTCGTTGCGCAGGAGCAGCCGCTCGCGCAGTCCATTTATCACGCCACCGCGTGGGGTGTGCAGGCGGCGGTGGTGATCGCGGCGTCGTACCTGTCACACGACGTGAACACGATCATCTGGGCGCTGACCATCTATTCCGCAGCGCGTCTCCTGTTCGCGATCATCTATACCAACGCGCGCTACAAATTCTCTTTGCACGGCGTCTCGTGGGAGTCGATCCGTGAGCAGCTGCACTTTGCGGTTCCTGTCGGCCTCGCGGGCATTGCGCTCATCCTGGTGTCGCAGACCGACAAATTCATCATCAGCCGCTACATGGGACGCGAGGCGTTCGCCATTTATAGCGTGGGCGCCTTCCAGGTGCCGCTGGCCAACGTGATCCAGACCTCGATCGGCAACGTGACCTTCCCGCTGATCTCGAAATATCAAAAGGCCGGCAATCTCGCCGCCATGGCCGATCTGTGGCGCCGCGCCACCATCAAGACCACGACGCTGTTCTTTCCCATGTTTGTATTCCTCGAGTTGACCGCGCGGCCCTTCATCACGATTCTCTTCACCGAGAAGTACGCCGCCGCGACACCGGTCTTCATGATCTACATGCTGCTCTTCCTCCGCTCCTCGGTGGAGACGGGCGCCATCATCCAGGCGTCCAACCGCACGGTATTCGTCATGGCGTGCTTCTTCATCGGGTTTGGCATGAACCTGGGGCTGGGAATTCTTCTCTTCAAGGCCATCGGCCGGCTGGGCGTGCCGATCTCGGCCGTGTTCACCATGACGATGATCGGCGTGGTCACGCTCACGTATTCGGCCCGGCTCGTGAAGATGTCGGTCTTCAAACTGTTTCCCTGGGCCGAGCTCACCAAGCGCTTCCTCGCCGCGCTGCTCCCCGGCGTCGTGCTCTGGTTCGCGTACAAGAAATTCCCCGTCACCAACTTCCCGGAGCTTCTCGCCGCGTGCGCCATCTACACGCTGATGTACGCGATCGTCTGCTACGTGACCAAGCTGGTGACGTTTGACGACGTGCGTAACATGTTCGGCCGCTCGCCTGCACGGTTGGAGGAAACAACCTCGGCGGGCCAGATCGGCTGATGATCACCATTTTCGACATCGGGTTGTTCGACGGCACCGACACGGCCTACTACCTCGAGCTTGGGAAAGTTGTCGCGGTCGAGGCCAATCCGCGATTGGTCCAGCGGGGAGAACAGCGTTTTGGAGCCGAGATCAAGTCGGGGCGTTTGACCATTGTGCACGCCGCGATCTCAACCGATACCACCCCGGTGGAATTGACCGTGAGCGCCGACGACCTCGGGGCGAGCTCGATGTTTCACGACCGCGTCGCGGACAGGCAACCCGCGGGCTCATTTACGGCGCCGGGCCTTCCCATACTCGATTTGATGAAGCAGTACGGCGTGCCCGAGTACATGAAGGTCGACATCGAGGGAGCGGACCGTTTCTGCGTCCTGCACCTGGCGCGCGACACGCGGCCGCGTTACCTCTCCTTCGAAATCGGGCCCGATGTCGACGAGCTGCTCGAGCACGTTCGTTCGATCGGATACACGCGTTTCAAGATCATCAACCAGGTTCGCTTGCGGGAGTTGGCCAACGAGGAGAGCATTCGCGATCGCGTTGTGATGCGCGTGGCGCGCTCCTTCGGTGTGGGCGAGCCCCGTCAGATTCGTCGCGCCGGCCGGTTCTTCTCTGCAGGCCTTTGCTCGGGACCGGTTCCCTGGAAGACCGACGGACGCTGGTATTCGGGCGATGAAACCATCGCGCGCTGGCGCGAACGACGCGCTCGCGACGGTTACCTGCCACACTACGACATTCACGCTGCTCTCGATTAGCAGCGGCGCTGCGCGATACACGCGCCCGTTCTGACTTTGTATGTGCGGAATACTCGGCTACTACAACATCGACAATCAACCCGTTGAGCGTTCCCGCGCCCAGGTCGAAACCCTGCGCGACATGATGAGCAACCGCGGCCCCGATGCCTGCGGCTACCTGGAAAGCGCCCGCAAGGACTGGATTCTTGCGCACCGCAGACTGGCCATCATCGATCTCTCCGAGCGGGGAGCGCAGCCCATGACCATCCCCGATGGTCCGCTGCACCTTTCCTATAACGGCGAGATATACAACTACAAGGCTCTGCGCGATTCACTCGAGAAGCGCGGCGTGACCTTCCGCTCCACTTCCGACACCGAAGTGATCCTGCAGCTCTACCGCGCCTACGGCACCGCGTGCTTCAAGATGCTGGAGGGCATGTTCGCGATTATCCTGATCGATGAAACGCGACGTTGCGCCGTGATGGCGCGCGATCCGGTGGGAAAGAAGCCGCTGTACTACGCGCTCTTGGGGCGCAACCTCGTCATGGCCAGCGACCCCGGCGTCATCTCCCGGGATCCCGGCTATCGCAAGGACGTCAGTATCGACGGGCTCTATTCCGTTCTCGCCATGGGTGGTGTGCGCGCACCCCATTCCCTGTTTGGCGGCATCTACAAACTCGAGCCGGGGAGCTATGTCGTGGCGGACGAAAAATTCTCGGCCCCCGCGCCGGCGACGCGCTATTTCGACTTCACGCTCAAGCGACGCTCGGAGTTGCTCGACGACGAGGAGACAGCGATCGCGACCCTGGACCACCTGCTCGACCGCGCGGTTGAGAAGCGCATGATCAGCGACGTGCCGTTCGGTGTTTTTCTCTCGGGCGGGATCGACTCGGCGCTGATCGTTCACTACATGTCGCGACATACCGACCGCGTGAACACCATCTCGCTGGACATGACCGATTCGGCCAGCTCGCTGCGGGAAGGTGAGGCCGCCGCAACGATTGCGCAACGCTACGGCACCAACCACCACACCATCGACCTCAATACGAAAGACTACATCCGGATCCTGGACGAAGTGGTGTTGCCCAACAGCACGCCCGGCATGACTGAATCGGTGCTGCTGGCCAAACTTTCCGAGCTGGCGCGCGCCACCGGCACCATTGTGGTCGAGACCGGCGAGGGCGCCGACGAGCTCTTCATGGGCTACAACGGTTATCTCACCTACCTCGAGGAGGGCCGGCGCCGGCTGCAGCAGCTCGAGCGCGCCGCCGCGGTGCTGCCGTTGTGTGCGCGACTGGCGCGCTGGTTCAGCCCCGACACACACAAGAATCGAGTCGCATACTGGGCCGACACGTTCGAGACCGCGGCGAATAGACCGATCATCAAGGACTTCCTGTACGAGCCGTTTCTGAATTACCAGGCGGAACGGATCGTGGCGAAGAAATACCGGGCGCGTCCACAGCACAACAAGTACTGGGAGCTGAACTCCAGCATCACGTCGCGCGTCGACAGTCCGTCGGACTACAGCCCGGCGGCGCTGAGTGTTCTGTGGAATCTCACGTTCCGCTGGGCGGAGCTCCTGGTGATGCGATGTGACACCTTCACCATGACGTCCGGTGTCGAGGGACGCGCGCCCATGCTTGATATCGACGTGATTAACTTTGCGTTCGGTCTCTCGGACCGCATGAAGGAACGCCCCGGCGCGCCCAAGTACATTCTGCGCGAGCTTGTGCGCCGGAATATTTCGGCGGAACATGCCGACCGTCGCAAGACCGGGTTTGGTGGAGGCGGGAACAATATTTTGAACGCGGACGTGCGCACGTACCTGGCGTCAAAACTGGATCAATCGCCGAGCTACCGGCGCGACCCGCTGCTGGTGAAGGAGAGCCTCGCGGATGAGTTCCAGCTGTTTACGCTGGCGTCACTTCACGTGTGGCTCGACAACTGGATGTGACCGGG
>DATEHD010000119.1:0-2085 GCA_035279765.1 Candidatus Krumholzibacteriia bacterium
CATCGAAGGAATTCCACGCGCTGGCGGCGGCAAAGAGCACGACGATGCTCGCGGCGTAATACACCGGCCATAGCTGAGGATACGGCATAACCATGGCCGGAAGGGCCAGGACGTATACGTATCCCTGCAAGATGAACACGAAAAACGAGGCCCGTCCGATGGCGCTCAGTGGCCGCGTCAGCGCTGGCCACAGGCCATTGCGCGCACTGGTGAACGTCTTCGCGATGAGCAGCATACCTGCTCCGCCGAAGAGCAGCAGGTATCCAGGCCCAGGCGGAAATTTCCGCCCGACGGCGAAGAATCCGAGCAGCATCGCATGTTCGTGCGCGAATGATGGTGCCCAGGCCGAGATCGCATGGCGCGCAATGGTGATCACCACGCCGACGGAGACGGCGATGATTCCAGGACGCAGCAGCACGTTGCCGTTTAGTCGAGCCTCCGCGGTTCGCGTATGATCGATCAGGCGATCACCGAATGTTGTCGCGAGCATGTACACGCCTAACCAGGGCATGAACGGAAAGCCAGAAGCCGTCCCTTCACTCGCTACTCCGAACGCGTAGCGCGTGAGGAGGAGACCAAAATGGCTCCGTGGCTCCCAAAGGTACGAAACGCTCCAACTGACCAGGAGCAGGAGCGCGCCGATCACGAGTCGCGTCCTCGCCGATGTCCACATCACCAACGAAGGTCCGACGATGATCAGGACGGCGATGGCGTCGGTGATCATCTCGAACTTGAACGCGGACGTGTCGTGGAAGTGCACGTACCCGGGGTAGGCCAGCAGGAAGTGTCCGATGAGCAGGAGAAAGAGGCCGCGATCGATCAGCTTGCGCCGCAACGACGGCATTCCTGCTGGATTCACTCGGCACAGACACCCGACGACGATCCCGCTGACGCCAATGAAACTGGGCGACGCAATCATCGAGACGGTACCGGCCATGGCCCCACACCACCGCATCGCGGGCGACAGCGCGGGATTGTTCTCTGGAGCTAGAAACGCTCCCGCGAAGTGGGACAGGCAGACGAACAGCATCGCTGTACCGCGCGCGACGTCCAGCGAATCGACGCGACGAGCCACGCACTCACCCTGGCTGAACGTTCCAGAGGGTGCGCGGCAGCGCGCTGCGGGACGATTAGAGCGTGCAAAAAGGTTGCCGAGTGGAACGCGCGTCTACTGGAATGCGCTCATCCCTGTCATCGCCTGGCCGAGGACGAGCGTGTGCACGTCGTGCGTGCCCTCGTACGTGTAAACGCTCTCGAGGTTAGCCATGTGGCGCATGGCACCGTATTCGGCGAGAATGCCCACCGCGCCGAGAAGACGACGTGCCTCACGAGCGACATCCGTCGCCATGTTGACGTTGTTGCGTTTGGCAAGCGACACCTGCTGCGGCGTAGACTTGCCCGCGTCCTTGAGTCGGCCGAGGTGCAGCGAGACGAGCTGCGCCTTGGTGATCTCGGTCAACATGTCGGCAAGGCGCTCCTGCTGCAGCTGGAAGCCGCCGATTGGACGGTCGAACATGATGCGATTCTTCGAGTACGAGAGCGCTTCCTCGAAGCAAGCCACGGCGGCGCCGATCGCGCCCCACGAAATGCCGTAGCGGGCCTGCGTGAGACACATGAGCGGACTCTTGAGCCCACCCGACTTGGGCAGGAGCGCGTCGTTAGGCAGATGAACGTCTTCGAACACGAGCTCGCTCGTGTCGCTCGCGCGCAGCGAGAGCTTCCCCTTCTGGTCGCGTGCCTTGAAGCCCTTGCTGTTGGCGGGCACGATGAAACCGCGAATCGACCGCTCGCTCTTGTCACCGTTCGTCTTCGCCCACACGACGGCGATCTGCGCCGTGGATCCATTCGTGATCCACATCTTGCCGCCGTTCAGGAGCCATGTGCCGTCAGACTGCTCGGCGGCGGTCGTGATCATGCCGGCGGGATTCGAGCCGAAGTCCGGCTCCGTGAGCCCGAAACACCCGATGACTTCGCCCTGCGCCATCTTGGGCAGCCACGTGCGACGCTGATCTTCGCTTCCGAAAGCGAATATCGGATACATCGCGAGCGCGCCTTGCACCGATGCGAACGAGCGAACGCCGGAGT
>DATEHD010000120.1:0-3573 GCA_035279765.1 Candidatus Krumholzibacteriia bacterium
CCCGTCAAATGGTGGGGCGGACGCTGGGCGTATTCGTTTCTCACGCGGCAAAAATCCACTTTCACGCTCACCGAACGTGAAGGCTCGGTGATTGCACTCGACACGCCCGGCGACTCCCTCTCCACGGGCGGTGAGATTCTGTTCGATCAGGACGAGAATGAGCAGTGGGGCGGCCTCACGTATTCGCGCCCGGTGCGCGACAATCTCGGCCTGGGCGTGACCATCTACGGCGCATACCGCTCGCAGTCGCGGAGCACGCGGCAGACCGTCGAGGCCATCGGCGCCGCTGGCTACGGCTCGACCCTGCTGGATTGGAACGACATTCATTATTCCACGTTCCGCTTCCTGGCCAAGGTGGGCATCTCCGCGGACTATGGAAACACCACGCTGGGTCTCGCTTTTACGACGCGCAGCGTTCCGATCTACGGCAAAGGAACCATCCTCCTCAACCGCGTCGTGATCGGCGACACGAACCTGGATGGAATCGATGACTCCAGCGCCGACGTCACCTTCCAGAAGGATCTGGATGCGACGTACAAGTCGCCGTTCTCCATCGCTTTCGGCGGATCCCACAAGTGGACGGATATCACCGTACACGCCACCGCCGAGTACTTCTTGAAGATCGATCCCTACACGGTGATGGAAACCGGCACGCTCCGCAATTCTCCCGGTGTCACGACGCACGCCGCGACGTTCGGGCACGCGCTGAACGACGTCTTCAACTGGGGCGTCGGTGTGGAAAAGACCTTCAGCGAAAAGACGACCGCGTATATCAGTTTCATCACCGACAATTCGGCCAGCCAGAGAGTGACCCCGTATGACATCTCGGTTTCGACTTGGGACATCCACCATGTCAACGGCGGTGTCGCGTTCACGCTCTTGGGAACGGACCTCACGCTGGGCGGCGGGTTCGCGTGGGGCAAGGCACCGCTGCACGTGACGCCGGACTCACAGGGAATTCTTCCCGCCACCATCGAGCCGACGGCCGTCAACTACTCGCGCATCAAGGCCATCCTGGGAATTGCGTTGTAGCGGAGGCACGACATCGGGATAAAACAAAAACGCCGTGGATCTCTCGCGAGGTCCACGGCGCTTTTTTTGTGCGATTGCTTGTGCGTTGCGACTAATGCGCGCCGCCGCGGAGGAACACCGAAAAGCCCGCGCCCAGGAAGAAGGAATCGCCGCTTGTGTCGGAGCCGCGGAAGTTCGTGAGGTGACGATAACCACCGAGAAAGTTGAACGATACAATGCTCTTGAACGGCCAGCGCACACCCACCAGCAGCTCAGGCACGATGACGGAGGTCTTATCGGCATCCGAATCGCCGCCGTTGGTGAGCATGCCGAGACCGGCACCGGCAAATGGGATGATGGTTCCCGTCGTGTTGAAATGATAAAGCGCATCCGCTTTGAGCCCGAAATTATCCGTCGCAAAGCCACCTTCGGACTCATGACGGATAATGAGACTTCCGAGGAGTTCCCAGTTCGGATTGAAGAAATAGCCGAGTCCCGGCTCCAGGTCAAAAATCGTCCGGCCGATGTCGATGTCACCGGCCGGGGTTGAGAGCGTCGCACTCGTGTGATCGAACGAGAAAAATCCGTTGAGCTCGACCGACTGCGCATCGACTGCCGCTGCGCGTGCGGCGAGCGGGGAAAGCAGAACCAACGCAAACACGGGAATCCATCTATGGTTCTTCGTCATCACGCGTCCTTTCGTCAGGGTTGCATCCGGGTTCAGTTATGGTGCGACGGCTGATTGCATTCTGTCCAGCACTTCACGGCACGCCACGACCGGGTCTTTCGCGCCAATGATGGGACGGCCTACCACGAGATAATCCGCGCCGTCGCGCACCGCCTGTTCGGGTGTCACGACGCGCGTCTGATCGTCCTGTTTCGCATCGGGGAGACGAATGCCGGGCGTGACGACGATGAAGTCGCGCCCCATCGCCTGCTTGATCGCCGGCAACTCCTGCGCCGATGCCACCACACCGCTCATTTTTCCCTCGCGTGCCACGCGCGCCAGCGCCACCACGCTCTCGGCAACGGGACGCGTTGCGCCGGACACGGCGTTGTACTCGGCCTGCGAGAGATGCGTGAGCACCGTGACCGCGACGAGGATCACGTCACCGCGTCCCGCCTGTTCCGCCGCGGTGCGCGCGGCGGAGAGCATGGTGGGACCGCCGGAGGCATGGAGCGTCATCATGTCGGCGCCCATGGCGATGGCGTTTTTCACCGCGCCCTGCACGGTGTTGGGAATGTCGTGGAACTTGAGATCGAGGAATAGGCGCGCGTTCGATTTCTTGACCAGCTCGAGCACACGCGGACCTTCGCGCGTGAAGAGCACCGGGCCGATCTTGAACCAGCCGGCTTGATCGCCCAATGACGACACCAAGGCGCGCGCGTCGTCGAACGTGTCGACGTCGAGTGCGACGATCAAGCGGCTTGCGATCTTGTCCATACCCCTACCAAAACACAAAACGCAACCCGAGGGCAACCACATAGAAGTCGCGCTTGTCATTCTTGTCGTAGCTCGCAATGACACCGGTCGCAACGTTCTCCGACACATCCACCATCAGCTCACCCTGCAGCGCCATCGCAAAGTCGAGATCGGCGAAGTCGCCGATGGAGGCGCCGGCCGCCGCCGCGCCGATGCCGAACCCGGGGCGCAATCGTTTCACATGCCCCTGGAGACCGATCAAGAGCGCCAGGTCGAACGATTCGCCGGACTTCGAAAAGTCACTTTCCGGGATCAGCTTGGTCGAGGCCTCGCGGTGGGCGATCGAAACCCGCGTGCTGATGAACAATGGATACGAGACGCGCGCATCGATGCCCGCGATGAAGCCCGTGCCGCTTTTTTCCGCGCTCGTGTTCAGGTTCTCGTGGAACGCCATGCCGAGACCAAAGTGCGTGGCGAAGTGGTGCGTGTCGGCGGGCGACAGGGGCGCCGGCGGCTCTGTGACGACCGGTGGCGGCGCCGTTTGCTTCTCCGCGCTTGCGATGACAGTCGGCGCCCGGGGCGGCGTGTTCAAAAATCCGGGCGGCAATCCGGCGGGAAAACGCGCGTAGGGCAGGATCGGTTTCCAGTCATGCTTTTGCAGAGTCATTTCCGGCTCGTGCGATCGTGTCGCCGTCGCCACCGTTCCCACGATGATCCACGCGGGCGCCGTAAAAATGAGCGCCCAGCCATTGGAGAGAGTCGAGAGGACGCCGCCGAACGTGAGCCCGGCAATACTTCCCGCCTGCGGGTCGAAACGCACCAGGTGTGCGCTGCGCACGTCACGGTCCGGAATCGACGCGACACGCGGCCCGTCGGTCAGAACGTAAACCGTGCTGTCCTTCTCGACGGCGAGCAGCTCTCCGGCCGTGAGGCCGCTGTCGGTCTTGACCGCGATCCAGCTGCCGCGTGGATCCCTGGGCAACTCGCTCGCGGTGGGAAGCGACGGCGGATGACCGGGAATGGTGGCGCACGCGCACATCATCGCGGCTGCCAGTGCGAAAAGAAGATTACGGCTTCGCATACCGGCTGCTCCAGAAGACGCGCTCCATGTCCGGCTCCGCTTTCTTGAACGCCGGAGC
>DATEHD010000121.1:0-17358 GCA_035279765.1 Candidatus Krumholzibacteriia bacterium
CCCTTGTACTTGCGAGGGTTACGCGCGTCGGATCACAGATCCGGCAGCGTGTACTTGCGTCCCTTGTTCTGCTCCTGCAGATACTTCATGAGCGGATCGAAGTAGCGCAGCATGGCCTGCGCGGAAAGATCCGAGCCGGTCGCCTCCCGCGTGAGCTGGCGCCAGTCCTTGGTGGCACCGGGAGTCAGGATTGTCTTCAGATAATCGCCGACTTCCTTGTGCCCGTAATAATTGGTCGCGTGCGGATCCTGGTGCAGGATTTCGCGCGCGATGTGGTCGTGGATCTGGAAGAGCAGCACGTACGAAATCGCGTAGTCATAGTACTGGCCCGCGTCGTCGATGATGTGCGTCTTGGTTGCCGCGTCGCACAGATCCGAGCCGCGCTCGTCCGGCGCCACGATGCCCTGGTATTTTTCAACAAGCTCCCACCACTTCTGGTTGTATTGCGGGGGCGGAAGATTCTCGCCGTAGAGCGCGTTCTCGAAGTCGGTCATGACGCCCGCCGACCACGGAATGAAGACGATGTAGTTGAGCGCTTCGCGCAACAACGTCTGCGTCGAATCCGTCACCGTGCCTTCGGGGAACAGGCCGATGCCTTCGAGGAACGGCTTCTGCATGGCCGCAAGTCCCATCATGCTGCCGATGCCTTCGTGGAAGGCGCGGTTGGCGCCCTTGCGCAGGATGATGGGCACGCTCGGGTTCGAATAGCTCATGTAGTAGTACACGTGCCCGAGCTCGTGGTGCGTGGTCTCGTACCAGTCCGCGTTGGGCTCGATGCTCATCAGGCTGCGCACGTCCTTGTCGAGATCCATGTGCCACGCCGACGCGTGATTGTTCTTCTTCCAGTCGGCGCCGGCCGGCGGCGGATACAACGATGAGTTCTGCCAGAACGACGCCGGCAGCGAGTCGAAGCCGAGGCTCACGTAGAAGCTCTCCGCCTGCTTGATCAGCCATTCCGGCTGTTTCTCCTTGAGCTTGGAATCGAGATCCATGCCCTGCACGTGCACCATCGCCGTCCAGTCCTGGCCCCAGCGGTTGGGTAGCCAGTCGGCCGGAATCATGTCGGGCACTTCCTTCACGTGGTACTTCTTGGCGAGCTCGTAGCGCGCCCACGTGTGCAGCTCGCGGTAGAGCGGGCGCAGCTCCTTCATGATTTGCAGCATCTGCGCCTGCAGCTCGCCGCTCGTCATGCCGTACTCGGACACCTGGTACGAAAAGAAATCTTTGTAGCCCAGCGGCTGCACGGTGCCGTTGCGGTACTGCTGCAGGAGTGCCAGGTCATCGCGCAGATTCTTGCCCACCAGCTTGCTGGTGTCCCACGCCGCGCGCCGCTTGTCGAGGTTGGTCTCGTCGCGAAGAATGTCGTCGATGTCGTTCGCGCTGACCGATTTGCCGTCGATCTTGTAGTCGTACCCGTAGAGTTTTGCGACGGCCTCCGTCTCCACCTTGATGCGCTTCTTGACGAGATCTCCCGCCGACGCCGGCTGGTTGGCGGCTTCGTAGAGGATGTAGTCGAGCTGGCGATTCAGGATGTCCGGAAAGTCCGCGCGATGCTCGAGAAACTTCTTGGTGGCGTCGATGTTGGCCTGGCTGCCGGTAAACTGCGCGTAGGCTTCCTTCGCCATGCGGTCCTTGTAGGCCGTCATGGTGTCACCTTCGACGATCTTGGTATTGACCGCCCACTCCGCCTTGTTCACGTCATAGCTCAGGCGTTGGAATTCCTTGGTGTACGTGGCAACGAACGCATCCGCTTTCTTCTCGGGCTTCTGTGCGCACGATGACAGCAGAACGGTCGCGGCGGCGCACAGCAGGTATGCGGCCCTGCGGGTCGATTTCATGGCTCCTCCGAGGGAATGACATACAAGGGACATGACGGCCACGTGGGGGTTAGCGGCCACGGAGTCCCGATGGTAGCCGATTGCAGCGTGGAGTCAAGGCCGGGTGTGCTTGCTATAATGCCCGCATGACAAACACGCGAATGGTCACCAACGACAACACCGCCCTGAAACCAGTGACGTCGTTCACGACGCCCACGCTCGCGTTTGATTTTCCCGGGCTCGCGATCGGTGTCGCGGAATACGCAGAGGGCCCTACGGGCTGCACGGTGCTCCACTTTCCGCGCGGCGGCACCTGTGTCGCCGATGTGCGCGGCGGAGCGCCCGGCACGATTCTCACGCACCGGGAGGGATGGGTGGATGCAATCTGTTTCGCGGGCGGATCGGTGTACGGCCTGGAAGCATCGGCCGGCGTGAACGCGGAATTGCTCGCGCGCAAGAATTACGACACCGACTGGAACAACATCGCGATTGTTTCCGGCGCTGTCATTTTCGACTTCAATCGCTTTCGCGCCAACAAGGCGGTGTATCCCGACAAGGCGCTGGGTCGTGCGGCGCTGGCGGCGGCGCGGCCGAATGTGTTTCCGCTCGGCGCGCGCGGCGCCGGCGTGTGCGCCACCGTCGGCAAGTGGCTGCGCGAACCCTACGAGCTCGAGCGCAGTGGTCAGGGTGCGGCGGTGTACGCATCGGGTGATGTGCGTGTGGCCGCGTTTGCCGTGGTGAATGCGGTGGGATGTCTTGTCGATCGTCACGGAGCAGCGGTGCGCGGTCATCTCGAAGCGAAGAGCGGGCGGCGTCACCGCGTGGGAGAAGTGATCTCTCTCCGGCGTGAAGCGGGACACGAGCCCGACGTTCCGCCGGGCAACACGACGCTCACGGTGATCGTGACCAACCAGGTGATGGGAATTCGCGAATTGAACCAGATGGCGCGGCAGGTGCACTCGTCAATGGCGCGCGCCATCGATCCCTTCCATACCATGTACGATGGAGACGTGCTGTACTGCGTCACCACCAACGAAATCGACCCCGCACCGCTCAAGTACAATGAGGTATCCTATATTGCATCGGAGCTGGCCTGGGATGCGGTTCTAAGCTGCTTTTGACGGAGGTGACCGCGATGCGAAGTCGCGTTTCTTTTCCCGAGCTCGCCCTCATGGGCGTGTTGGCATCTTCTCCCGCGCTCGCGGATGCATGGGCTGCGAACGCATTTCCCGACGCCACGATTCAAGTATCGGGTCCCGCGTGGGACACGAGTTCCCCGACCTGGACACAGAACGACTATCACTGCACCGGCCCCGGTTCCGTCGGCAACTACCTGATCGAAACCGAACAAGAGCAGGGTCTGATCGACTTGAGTCCCGATATGGTTTTCGAGCTGCGCTTCGTCAATAACTCGATTGTGAACGGGCCCGGTTACGATCTCGCGATTTACGAGCTGGCGTACCCGGCCGCCGGCGGATACAGGATTGCGGTGCCCAGCGGAAGCGGTGGTTTTACGGAGTTCAAGGACTACAGTGCGACAGCGTTGGGAGAAGACTGGGGATACGCGATTTGCGGCGCAACCCACTACCTCGGGCTGCTTCCCGTCTACAAAGTCGCCGTAGATCTGTCGGATTTCGGCGTTGCGAACGGTGCTTCCATCTCGGCGGTTCGATTCTCCGCGCTGAATGGAGCGGACCCAGTCAAGGTGGCCGCGATCAATTCGGGGCCGGCCTTGGCCACGCTCCCTTCAACGTGGGGGCACGTCAAGAGTCTGTATCGTTGACTAGTGTTCCTGTACGCCCGGCCGCGTTTCCTGCGGCGCTTCGCCCGCGATGTGGTGACGCTGCTTGATCATCTCGTCGGTCTGAAAACCGCCGCCCAGGGCCTGGTAGAGCTGCACGAAGGCGGACAGCTCGATATTGCGAGCCTGCACCTGCAGAAGCTGGGCCTGGAACAACTGGCGCTGCGCATCCAACACTTCGATGTAAGACGATTCGCCGGCGTCGTAACGGATCTGCGCGAGCTTGCGTGCGGTGTCACGTGACGCCACTTCGCGATCTTCGGCGGCACGAATCAGGACGTTGGTGCGGCGAGCGACAAGAGCGTCTTCGACATCCGCGAATCCCTGCTGTACCGATCGAATATAGTTCGCAAGTGTCTCGCGGTAGTCGCCCCACGCGAGATCAACCTGCCGCTGCACTTTTCCCGGCGCAAAAATGTTCTGCAGGATGTTTCCCGAAATCTGCCACACATCGGTGTGCTTTGTGATCAACTGCGAAAGGTCCGTGCTCTCCCAGCCGCCGAAGCCGGTCAGGCCGATGCTCGGCAGATAGTTGGCGCGCGCGGCACCGATGTTGGCGTTGGCGCCGATCATCGCGTACTCCGCGCCCAGCACGTCGGGACGCCGCGCAATCAACTTCGACGGCAGCCCCACCGGAATATTCGGCGACGCAATGGAGTCGATCTCCGCGCCGTCCTTGCCGCGCTCGATGGTGCCGCCGATGCGACCGACGAGCACGCACAGCGCGTTCTCGGTCTGGCGGGCGTTGCGCTCGAACACGGGCACCGTGGCTTCGGCCGCCGCGAGCTCTGCTTCCGCCTGCGAGAGATCGAGCTGCGAGATGGAGCCCGCTTCGTAGCGCAGCCGCTGCAGCCGCGCGGATTCCTTGCGTGAATCCGACGTGGAACGCGAGACGGCGAGTTGGCGATCCGTTGCGAGCAGATCAAAATACGTGTTGATGACGGCGGAGATCATCGAAAGCTCGACGTTGCGACGGCCCTCTTCAGTAGCGAGCATGGCGTTGCGCGCCGCCTTGTTGGCGTTGCGGAGCTTGCCCCAGAAGTCGAGCTCGTAGGAAATGTTACCCAGGAGGCCGAAGAAGTTGGCCGGGTTGTCGCGGCCGACCGCCGTGCCTTCGGGAAGCTGCGTGCGGCTGGCGACGCCGGTCACGTTGATTTCGGGATAGAGCGCCGATTTGGCCACCCCGGCGATGGCGCGCGCCTGTTCGACGCGGGCCGCGGCCGCCGCCAGGTCCTGGTTGTTGCGCAGCGCTTCGGCGACAAGCGAATCCAGCGCCGCGTCATTGAAGGCCGTCCACCAGCGGTCCGCGATCACCGAATCCGACGCCGCGACCGTGAACTCCTTCGGCATCGGGAGGTCCGGAGTGTGGTACTTGGGAGCGAAAGAGCAGGCTGAAACGAGACCGGCGCAGACGAGCGCGGGCAAAACCCGGAGCGACTTCATCAAGAGGTTCCTTCCTTGTCCGCTGGGACGACGGTAAACTATATTTGCTCTTCGCGGCGCGCGCAAGCGCGTCATCCAACCTTTTCCGGAGTTTCCCATGGCACAGAAGACGCGCTGCAGCTGGGCGGGGGCCACTGATCCCCTGATGATCGCCTACCACGACGCGGAATGGGGCGTTCCCAACCACGACGACAGGCATTTCTTCGAGATGATCACGCTGGAAGGCGCCCAGGCCGGGCTCAACTGGCGCACCATTCTTTATAAGCGGGACGGTTACCGCCACGCATTTGACAACTTCGACGTTCGAAAAGTTGCGCGCTACGATGCACGCCGCGTCAAAACGCTGCTCGCGGACCCGGGAATCGTGCGCAATCGCCTCAAGGTGGAATCGACAATCGACAATGCGAAGGCGTTTCTCGCCGTGCAGAAGGAATTTGGCAGCTTTGACGCGTACATCTGGGCGTTCGTGGGCGGCAAGCCCATCGTGAATTCCTGGAAGCGCCTGGCCCAGATTCCGGCCAGCACGCGCGAATCCGACGCCATGTCGAAGGATCTCAAGAAGCGCGGCTTCCGTTTTGTGGGTTCGACAATCTGCTATGCGTTCATGCAGGCCACCGGCCTGGTGAATGATCACGCGGTGGACTGTTTCCGGTACCAGAAAGTGCCGCGACGCTGACCCGGCACGGGTCTTGGGCCCAACCCGAACCCGGGAGCCCCTGGTAGCACATCCTTGAAGCTCGGCGTCCGCCGTCATATACTGCGGCGACATGGGCTACCAGATCCAGACTCGTACCGTGCCGGCGCAGGATGTGATGAGCATCCGCGTGCAGTGTCATGTGGCAGAGCTGGGCGCCATGCTGGGCGAGATTCTTCCCGAAGTGTGGCGCTACTGTCGCAAGAGCGGCATTGCACCGAGCGGCCCGCCGTTCACCCGCTACCATTCGTTCGACAACGAGAAAGTGGACATCGAGGGCGGCCTTCCCGTGCCCAAGCCGCTGCCGGCCGATGGCCGCATCACACCGGGGAAATTGCCCGAGGGTGAAGTGGCGACCACCGTGCACATGGGACCGTACGACAAGCTCCCCGATGCGCACGACGCGCTGCACGTGTGGCTGCGCGAGCATCGTCGCGACTCCGCGGGGCCGCAGTGGGAAGTCTACTGGACCGATCCGGGCCTCGAGCCCGACCCCTCCAAATGGAAAACCGAGCTCATCTGGCCCATCAAGTGAGGCAGCGCGTCGAAAAGATCATGCTCCTCGGCGCGGGAGAGCTCGGAAAAGAAGTCGTCATCTCCGCCAAACGCCTGGGCAAGACGGTGATTGCCGTCGACCGTTACGCCGGCGCTCCCGCCATGCAGATGGCGGATGCGTTCGAAGTCATTCCCATGCTCGACGCCGATGCGCTTGCGCGCGTTGTCGAAAAACACAAGCCCGACATGATCGTGCCCGAGATCGAGGCCATCCGCACCGAGAAGCTGCGCGAGTTCGAGCGCGACGGCATCACGGTGATTCCCACCGCCGAGGCCGCGTTTCTCACCATGAATCGCGTGGCCATTCGCGAGGTGGCGTCGAAGGAGCTCGGGCTGCGCACCGCGAAGTACGCCTACGCAACCTCGCTGGAAGAACTGCGCGCCGCGGCCCAGCACACAGGCATTCCGTGCGTGATCAAGCCGGTGATGTCGTCGTCGGGGAAGGGTCAATCCGAGGTGCGGAGCGCCGACGCGCTCGCGGCGGCGTGGGACTACGCGGTGAGCAACAGCCGCGGCGACGAAAAGAAAGTGATCGTCGAAGAATTCATCCGCTTCCATCTCGAGATCACACTGCTCACCATCCGGCAGTGGGACGGCCCCACGCTCTTCGTCGATCCCATCGGCCACCGGCAGGAGCGCGGCGATTACATGGAGTCGTGGATGCCGGCGCCACTCACGGCCGGCCAGCTGCGCGCGGCGCAGCACATGGCGCGCACGGTGACGGATCGCCTCGGTGGTGCGGGAATTTTCGGCGTGGAGTTTTTCATCACGCACGACGAAGTGATTTTCTCGGAATTGTCACCGCGCCCGCACGACACCGGCATGGTGACCATGATCGCGCAGGACCTTTCCGAATTCGACCTGCACGTCCGCGCCATCCTGGGTCTGCCAATTCCGGTTATTAACTATTACGGTGCCTCGGCTTCCGCCGTGATTCTGGCGGATCGCGAATCTCCGCGCGTGGCCGGCTACGACGGCGTGGAAAAGGCGCTGGCGCTGCCCGACACGCAGATCCGCATCTTCGGAAAACCGGACACGCGCAAGTATCGCCGCATGGGTGTGGCGCTCGCGCGTGGCACCACCACCGACGCCGCGCGCAAGCTCGCCAGGGAAGCGGCGGACTGCGTCACCATCCGCTACGATTAATCTCCCACGATGAAATTCACCTGGATCGGCGGTCCGTCATTTCGTCTCGAGCTGGGGCCGTACGTCATCATCGGCGATCCCGTGCACAAGGATGAGTTCGAGCTTGGCGACATGCGCGTGCGACGCACGCATGTGCTGCAGCCTGTCGAAACCAACGACGCCGACCTGGTGTTGGTGACCTCGTCCCGTGCCGACCACTGCGATGCGGAGGCCATCGCGAAATGCCACACCGACCATATCTACGGGCCAGGGGGCGTTCCCGCCGCGATTCAGATTGCGCCCGGTGACAGCCGCACGGTGACCAAGAACGATGTGCCGCTCGTGATCAGTCCGGTGCCCGGCGTGGACGGGGCGACGGGATTCTTTCTGAACCTGGTGAACAAGGAGCGCCCGTTCACCGCGTACATCACGGGCGACGTCCTGTACTCGGACCAGGTCCGCCACCTGCAAGTCGAGCGCGGGTATTCCAACCTGCTCGTGATGTACCTGGGCGCGGAGCAGAAAAATGGCGCGCTGCGCAGCGCCGACTCCAAAGAGGCGATGCAGATCGTGTACCGCATGCAGCCCAACGCCATCGCCGCGGTGCACCACACCAGTTTTTCGCACTACACGGAGCCCGTTTCCGCGTTCGTGGAAAAGATCAACCTCACCATTTACGAAAACCGCCTGCGCCGCCTGCACGAAGGCGAATCCTTCGAGAAGAACGTCTAGCAGGCACCATTCCGTTAGGGCCTTGTCGCCCCCGGTGCGCGCCCTGTATCCTAGACATGGCCGCCTGATCGCCCACCAGATCATCAGCGCCCGGAAAGCCATCATGCGTCTCCTCGCGCGAACCCTTTTACTGGTGCTGTGCCTCGCGGGTTTTTCCACTGCTTCCCGCGCCGAGTTTCGCCACGTCTCCAGCCGTTTCTTTGGAGGCGACGGTGGCGACGTCATGCGCTCGGATACGTTCAACATTCCATCCAAGCGAATCGTCGTCAACGCGCGCGGCGATGTCTTTCTGTGCGCTGTCGCCCATACCCGGATCACCTTCGGAACCGACTTGATCGGGCCAGGTGTCGTCGGCGTCGTACTGAACTCATCCGGTACGCCGGTCTGGGACCGCGTGCTCTATCAGGCTCAGCAGTTCACCAATGTCGTGATCGCAAGCGCCGCGCTGGGAGACGACGGGAGTGTGGTGCTCGTCGGCTCCTGCAACGGCGGCAGCGTTGATTTCGGTGGTGGACCGATGCCGCCAACCGGCTTGGATGCAATCGTCGTGAAACTCGACCCGGCAGGCAATGTGGACTGGCAGCACCGGTACGGCGGGACTCAAGGCGTCAGCGCAAGCGGAATTGCGCTCGCGCCCAATGGCGACGTTTTCGTCGTGGGCTCGACCCGCAACCATACCGATTTCGGCGGCGGCCTCATCGTCAATCTGGGCAACAGTGATGTATTCGCGTTGCGACTCAACGGAGAGACCGGCGCTCACATGTGGAGCCATGGGTATGGACAGGCGGGAGCACAGGAGGGGCTGGATATCGCAAGCGGACCCGATGGCAGCGTTACGTTGCTGTGCACACTTGCCGGCGGAATCGACTTTGGCGGCGGACTGTTGGTACGCGGAGGTGGAAACATTGCGCTCGCCACCCTGGATGGAGACGGCAACCATCTCTGGAGCCGCGTGGTTGGCGGTCAGCAGGGCGCGACTCCGCAAGCCATTGCGGTCGACAAAAGCGGCAACACGATCCTGGGTGGATTCTTCGCTCGCGCCATGGACCCCGGCAACGGGACGCTGATCGTGTCAGAGCCGACTTCTCGCATCACCGGGTTCCTTGCTTCGTACGCACCGGGCGGCGACTATCGTTGGAGCTACGCCCTGTTCGACTCTCTGGAGTCGAGCGTCAAAGCGCTGGGTATGACGGAATCGGGGGAGTGCGTTGTTCTGGCAACCGCAAAAGAAGAACTCTCGGTAGCCGGAACCAGCGTGCCTCCCGCCAGCTTTCTCCTCATGGAATTCGACAGCGGCGGCAACCCCGTTGCTGCCCGTGGCCTGGGACAGCCGGCCGCATTCAACTTCTCCTTCCTGGCGGCGAAGAACGACGACGTGTATATCGCGGGAGCTTCCAACGGAACCATCGACTTCGGTGGAGGGGAGCTCCAGATGGGGCCCGAAGGCAGGGTCTATTTCGCGCACCTTGCGGTGCGTCGCCTCCCACAACTTTCGATCGGCGACCTGACCGCGCGTCTCCGCGATGGCATCGACGTCGAACTCCGTTGGAACCTGACGAGCGACGAGCCGCTCGCGGGTTACTACGTAACCCGGCGGAGTGACGGCGCCCCGGATGCGCGCGTTCTGCAATCGGGTCCCGCCATCGACGGAGATGCAACACTGCTTGACCGCCACGCGCTTCCCGGCCAGCACTACAAGTATGAGGTCACGGTGGAAACCGCTCTGGGCGATCTCGTGTCGCGCTCGACAGTGGTCGATGTTCCCACCGTCAAAACCAGTCTTCTGCAGAACACACCCAATCCGTTCAATCCGCTGACGACGTTCTCATACGTACTTGGCGTATCGGCCCACGTGAGCATTGCCATCTACGACTTGTCGGGTAGCCTGGTGTGCAAGATCGAGCAGGGAACGCAGCCGGCGGGACGGCACCAGGCCCAATGGGCGGGACACAACGGGGAAGGGAACCTGGTGTCGAGCGGTGTGTACTTCTACCGTCTCGAGGGCGCGGGCGACGTGCCCGCGCGCAAGATGGTTCTGCTCAAGTAGCGCTAGCGCAGTTTGCCGAGGTTTTCGCGCATCATGCGCGCAATCTCGCGCTCGCCTGGATCTGTGGATTTCTCCAGCGCGGCCGCCACGCCCTCCTGATCTTCGCGCGAACGATTCTGGTTCATCTTGAACTTGCCCTCGATCCTGTCGATCGGAATCTCGAAGCCGATGATTCCAGGCAGCTCGTCGACGATCGCGGGTTCGGCCTGACGGACATTCCACGGATGTCCGATCGGCGCCTCGTGATTATCGACGAGGCGCATCACCATTTCGCGCAGAAGCGCGCCGTCAGTGACGAGCTGCGGCGTTCCCGTCGCGTGCACCACGGCGTAATTCCACGTGGGAACCGTGACCTGCTCGTGGTACCACGCCGGCGAGATATACGCGTGCGGTCCCATGAAAACAATCAGCGACGGGGCGGCGCCATCGAACGCCCTCCAGTGGGGATTGGCGCGTGCCATGTGCGCGATGAGCGTTCCATGCGCGCCGCGCCCGGGATCGACGAGAAACGGAAGGTGCGTGGCGAACGATTCGTCGCCGCGATGGGTGAACAGGGTGGCAAAGTTGTAGCGCCGGATCAGCGCGAACAGGGCGTCGAGGTCGTCGTTGCGATAGGAGCGCGGTGTGTACATGCGCGCAAGGATAGCCGACGCGCGCAGAAAAGATAAGAGCCGGCGCGGGGGCTCCACGCCGGCTCGAGTATGAGATGTGCGATGATAAACTATTGTCCGTTACTCAGTCGGAGCACGGTGTTGGCGCGACCATAACCGGTGATGACGTATCCAATCACGGTGCCGGCGCCGTTGGTGACGGGCTCGTATCCCGTCTGACCCACCGTCGCCGCCGCTCCATCCACAGGCTCGGTCGCCGCGTGCGTGAACGGATTGGTCAGGTTCGCGCTCTTGGGAAGCATATCGATGATGGTGAGTCCTGTCGCGGGATTCGGATCCAGCACATTGGCGGGGTAGATGCCCCCGGCCTGAACCGACCAGTCTTCCGCAGCGAGCTGCGCGGTGTGACCGTTTTCCTTGACGCTCGCTTCCTTCGCGTTGCCGGTCAGGCGCACGAAGTTGGGAATGCCGATCGCGGCCAGAAGCCCGATGATCAGGACGACGATCATCAATTCGATCAATGTGAATCCATTTTTCTTCATGATTTACCTCCGGTACCTGCCGCGTTGCTTACGGCGCCCAGCGGACGGGACACTTGCACGCGCCGTGCCAGTGCGCGGAATCGGTTCCGAAGTGCGGCGCAGCGTAGAGCGGAGTGGATCGGAATGCCCGGAAAATGGCGTCGCGGCGCCCGCTTCAGGCGTGCGGAGGGAAATGCAGATCAGGAGAGATTGATCGCGCTTCTCAAGTAGCGCATCAAGTCGTCGGCGACGCCGATTTCTTCCGGCGGCGCGATGTTCTTGTAGTGCGCAAGCGAATCGTATGCGGTCTGGTAGTCCTCGGAGAGCGCGGTGACAAGACCGAGGTTGAAGTAGGCGCTGGCCAGATCGCCATCGCACTCGATGGCTTTCTCATAGTGCATGCGCGCGAGCTTCAAGTCCCCGAATTCGAAGTAGAGATTGCCGATGTTGTAGTGCGATTCGGCGTGGCGCGGATCCGCTGCCAGCGACTGGGCGAAGCATTCGAACGCCGCATCCAGATCGCGCTTGATCGATTTCAGAACACCCAGGTTGCACCACGCGTCCGGGACAAAATCGCCCTCGCTGATGGCGCGGCGATAGGCATCTTCGGCGCGCGGATCGTTGTTGTCGTCGAGCAGGATGGCCGATTCGAAAGCACCCATCTGCAGCGGGATCGGCACCACCGCTCCCATGCGGGCAACCGGCGCCGCATCGCTTTCCTCGCCGGCGCGGAACAGGTTCATCTGGCCCTCGGCTTCCATGAGCGAGGACTTTTCGTCCGTGGAAACGTGGGAGCGCTTGAACCCAAAACGCGAAACCGCTTCCACCGGGAAGCGGATCACGTTGGTGCCGGGCTGTTCGGGTTTCTTGGCCATTGTTCCTAGGCTGTCTTGCGGGCCTTCGCCTTCGACTTGGTCTTGGCCGTGGTCTTGGCCTTCGTCCTGGATTTCTTGCTCTCGCCGGCCTCTTCCTTGGCGGAGGCCTTGTCGGCCGAGACCTTCTCCATCGGCTTCTTCTTGGTCTTCTCGATGCTCTGCTTGAGCGCGGTCATGATGTCGACCACTTCGGTGTCCTTGGGCTCCTCGATCGCCACGATCTCCTCGCCCGCGACCTTCGCCTCCACCATCTCCTTGACTGCATCGGCGTACTTGTTTTCGAGTGTCATCTTTGCCAGCGAAGTGCTCATCGAGTCAATCAGGTTCTTTGCGAGTTTGAGCTCTTCTTTGTTGGCGGTGTGTCTTTCCACAAGCGGCACGTCGCTGATCTTGCGAATTTCTTTCGGGTAACGAAGCTTGTAGATCACCAGGCCCTCGGCCTTGGGTGCGACGAGCACGATGTCCTCGCGGTCGCGCAGCACCAGCTTGCCCACGCCGAACTTGCCGCTGTCCTTGAGCGCCGCCGAGAGCAGGCTGTAGGTCTTGCTGGCCACGTCGCCATCCGGGCCGAGATAGTAGGGGGCGTCGTAGAGAGCGGGATCGATCTCCGTCTCGTCCACGAAGCCTTCGATGTCGATCACCTTGGTGCTCTTGAGCTTCAACTTGTCGAGGTCGTCCTTTTCGAAGATGACGTACATGTCGGGCTCGTACTCGTAGCCCTTGACGATGTCGCTCATCTCGAGAATCTGATCGCACTTCTTGCAGCGCTTGTCGTATCCCACGCGGCCGTTGTCGTCGCGATGGATCTGGTTGAAGTGAATCGTCTCCGCGGTATCGACGGCGTTGTAGACGCGCACCGGGATGGTGACGAGTGAAAAGCGAAGGTGACCTTTCCAGATGGATCGAAGGGCGGCCATGATAGGACTCCTCTTTGTTTTCCTGCCGGCGCGGACAGCGATTAGCCGGCCTGTATTCAAAGCTTCGGGCGCGTTTTCCTTTGTGTCAAGATAAGTTGCATTGCACAACTCGCGCCACACCATATGGCCGTAACCGGGCACCAAGTACCCACATCTGGGGTAACAAAATAGGGGCGGGGTTCGCACGATTGCCCCGCATGGTGTAAAATGGACAAACGTAGTATGCCCCCCCGGCAACGGGTCAGGCAGGAGACCGAATCCATGGAATTGAGGACAAGAACAACGCGCGGCGTCGAGATCATCGAGCTGCACGGCAAAGTGGTGGGCGAAGGCACGGCTCGCGACCGCTTCCAGGAGCACGTCCAGCTTCAGATGTGCGAAGGGAGCCGCAAGTTCGTGGTGAGCCTCGGCGACACGCCGTGGCTCAACAGCCTGGGTATCGGCATGCTGGTCGCGGCGCTGGCCAGCGTGCGCAACCGCGGCGGCGAGATGGTGCTCGCCAGTGCCACCAACCGCACCGAAGATGTGATGGAGGTCACACAGCTCCACCGCGTTTTCGCCATCTTCGACACCGTCTCCGAGGCGGTGGACTTTCTGTCCAATCCGAGCGCCAATCTACAACCGGGCCGCCACCGTCGTACGCGCGAGCGCAAGTCGACGGAGAAGTCGCATGATTGAAGTCAAGGCGGTGGAAAACGGCGGCGTGGAGATCGTTGCCATCAGCGGCCACATCGTTGGCAGCGCCAAGGCGAGCCAGGATTTCCAGGAGCTCTTCCGCTCACTGGTAGCCGAGGGGAAGCGCAAGTACGTGATCGATCTTGCGGATACGCCGTGGACCAACAGCCTGGGTGTGGGAATGCTGATGAGCGCCTACACCAGCGTCAAGAAGAGCGGCGGCGACGTGGCTTTCGCCAATGCCACGCAGCGCATCCGCGACCTGTTCAAGGTCACCCGCCTCGACCACGTCTTCTCCGTGCACGATTCGCTCGACGCTGCGATGCGGCACCTGGCCGCGTCGGACAAGTCCAACGGTTAGCGCTACGGGCAGCGCTTGATCGACTGGCCTTTGACGGGCTCCGCTTTCTCGACTTTCTTCCCATCCACACAGATTCCTGTGAACGTGACGGGCAATCCTTCCGCCGTCGTGATGTCCGGGCCGTCCTGCAGGTGATAGTGAACGTGCGGCTCGGTGGTGTTGCCGGAGTTGCCGCACTTGCCGAGGAGGTCACCGGCCTTCACTTAGTCGCCGGTTTTGAAGTGCTGCGACTTCGGCTGCAAATGCGCGATGAGCGAGAATTCGCCGTTGCCGTGATCGATGACGACGCCGTTGCCCACCGGGTGCTTGGTGTCCGTCTGGCCGATTTCGTTGTTGGGCAGCGAGTCGCACGACCACACGATGGTTCCGGCGGCGGGAGCGATGACATCGGCGCCGAAGGAGTAATAGTCCGTCAGCTTGTTGCCGTCGCCGGTGTGCGACGCGCCGTTCTTCATGATGATCAGGTCGTACGCGAAGCGCTGCGCCTTGCTCACCGCATGATAGTTCTGTTTGAGCGTGCGGCCGCCCCAGAACACATACCACTCACCCTGGAAGGGGAGCTGGAGCGGCGTTTTCGTGATGTAGTCGAGCTTGGTGCTGGCGAACTCTTTCGGGATGGGCCGCACCGCGAGGCCCGCGATCTTGCCGTCGGGATCGAGGGCGAGGAGCAGCAGCGCAGGATCGGTAACCTTTTCGAACAGGCACGTGGCTTTGTACACCCAAACGCCCTGTTCCTGAGCCACGTTCTCGCTGATCACCTTCTGCACCGCACCCACCGTGACATGAATCGCGTCGAGCGTGTGCGCGAAGCTTACCGAGTCTTCCATCGCCTTGCGCATGTTGATGTCGAATGCCGCCCATAGCGGACCCGGGCTGTTCTGGCTGATGTAGGGCGTGAGCTCGTGCGCGCGCGCGACGACGGCGGTTGAGTCCGCGAGGGTACCCGCGGCGCGTGCAAAAACTGGAGCAATCATGAACACGAGCAGCGCTAAAGCGATCAGCAGTTTCATGGGATTCCTCGATGGGTGAAAATCACCTTCGTAACGAAGGTGAAAAACACCCAGCACTTGAAGAGCGGTGAACAGTGAGGACCGATCTTACCACGAAGACGAAAGCTGTACCCCGAACGAACCGTCGCGTTGTACAGAGGGCGCGATATGTACAGCGTTATGTTCTCCTCCTCGTTCGTCCCGGTGCGATGCGCGGATCATCGAGCCGAATCCCGTGACGATGTCCAGCGCTCCGACGGCGACCAACGTTGCTGCCAGACCTCCGTCGTCCCCGCCCTCCATGCCGAGCCCAAGGGCGGTTTGAGCAAATCCGAACAAGACTCCGGTCACACCAAGAGCGTTGTTCCCATCACCGGTCCACGCCAAGGTGTTCGCAAGCGCAAGACCGCCACCGACAATCGCTGTGCCCAGCCAAAGCCCAGTTGAAACGTCATCACCGATGGATGTGTCGGCGCGCGCAGATTGGTTCGAGCTCAGAAGGATCAGCGCAACTGAAAAGAACAGGGCACGCAACGTCGTCATTTCTGATCTCCCATGTCCGGACGCATGCGCACGAACACCGGCTCGCGCAGCGTTTCGTTGGGGGTCATCGAGGCGTACTGCACTTCGCACCATAGAGTCGGCTGGATCCAGACGCTTGCCGCGTCGTCGATGGGCTTCTCCTTTATAGGGCGCTTGATGGTGGGGACCTTTGACACTTCGTCCCACACCGCGTCCAGTGTCCGGTTGTCGAAGCCCGTCCCCACCTTGCCGAGATAGTGCAGCTCGCCGCCATCCCGGCGCGCCAGGTGGAGTCCGCCGAATACCGTGGAGCGATCGCCTTTGCCCTTGGTGTAGCCGATGATGAGGCAGTCGATGGTGGTCCGCGTCTTGATCTTCAGCCACGCATCGCTGCGACGTCCCGGGTTGTATGTGCTTCCGAGCCGCTTGGCCATGATGCCCTCGAGTCCGGCTTCTTTCGCCGCGGCGAACAGCGCCTCGCCATCATCAATGGTCTGGCTCACGCGATACGGATTCTTCTGGGCCACCTTGATCGCGTCCGCCATCCATTCGCGCCGGCGCTCCACAGCCTCGTTCACCAGTGGCCGCCCATCGAGATAGAGGCAGTCGAAGACATAACAGATGGCCGGGTTCTTGTTGCGCGCGCGCGCGGCCGCCTGCTCGCTCTTCTGGCGCATGCGATTGATGACTTCCTTGAACATGGGTCGGCCGGCTTTGTCGAGGCACACGATTTCGCAATCGAACAGCGCGTTGTTGGCGCGAAACGAGTCTTCGGGCTTGAGCAGCTCCGGAAATGCGATCGTGATGTCATTCTGATTGCGGGAGCGGATGCGCACGTTGCCTTCGTCGAGGGCGACCATGGCGCGAATGCCGTCCCATTTCACTTCGTACATCCACCGGTCCGATTTCGGCACCGTGCTCGAAATGTCAGACAGCATGAACTCGATGGGCTCCACGAGCCAATCTGTCTGCGGCGTGTCGACGCGTTCCAGCAGGTTGTCCTTTCCGCGCGTCGGAATGATGCGGTATTCGCCGGTGAGGCCACGGCTGGTCAGGCGAATGTAGCGACTGTCTTTCTTTTCTTTCGTGATTTCGTAGCGGCCGCTCGCGTACACCCACATGTCGCCGCCGCCGTACTCGCCCTTCGGGATGCTGCCTTCAAAATTCAGATACTCGATGGGGTGGTCCTCGGTCTGCACGGCCAGCCGCTTGATGCCGGGACGTGGAGGCAGGCCTTTGGGAACGGCGTAGGACAGGAGCACTCCGTCCTTCTCCAGGCGAAGGTCGTAATGAAGGCGCGATGCATGATGTCTGTGCACGACGAAACGGTTGCGCGTGTCTTCCACAGCGCCGCCTGCGGGTTCGGGAGTCTTCGAAAACTCGCGCTTCTTGGAATAAGTGTCCAGCTGTTCAGCGGTTTTTCTCTTTCGCGACACCGGGAGTTTCTTCGAGGCCGCGCGCGAAGATCTATGCGTGTGCAACTCGACGGCATAGGCTTCGAGTCCTTCCCATGCATCGCCCTGTTCTTTCACCAGCTCCGGCACGTTGCGCAGCGTGAAATCGTGGATGCCGCTGACTTTGCCGAGCTGCTCCCACGTGAGCGGCATCGACACCGTGGCACCTTCAAGCCCGCGCACGCTGTACGCCGACACGATCGTCTGCGACGGACGATT
>DATEHD010000122.1:0-12483 GCA_035279765.1 Candidatus Krumholzibacteriia bacterium
TCACTCATCGTAACCGCTTTCGCCTGCACGCTCGCGCACGCGCAGGGACCCGATCTCGCCAGCATTGCCGCTCAAAAAGAAGCCATGAAGACGCTTTCCTGGATGAATGGCGTGTGGCGCGGTCCGGCCTGGACCCTGCTCCCGACCGGGAAGCACGAGGTCACGCAGACGGAGCGCATGGGACCCTTCCTTGACGGCCAGCTCATCGTGATCGAAGGCCGCGGCTACAACGCCGACGGCACCGTCGGCTTCAACGCATTTGGAATCGTTTCGTTCGACACCGCCAAAAAGGCATATACACTCCACTCCTATGCGCTGGGATATGTCGGCGATTTTGTGCTGACGCCGAAGGCGGACGGCTACGTGTGGGAGATTCCGGCCGGCCCGATGACCATCCGCTACACCGCCACGGTCAAGGACGGTGCGTGGAAGGAAGTGGGCGAGCGCATCGCGCAGGGCCAGGCGCCGGTACAGTTCTTCGAAATGAATCTCAAGCGCGTGGCCGACACGGACTGGCCCGGTGCCGGCGCGATTCCGATGAAGTAGCTCTACGGATTAGACCTGAGTGTTTTGCGGACGCGCGCGCGGGTAACATTCTCCGCGTGGAAGGGAGATCGTGCTCGTGTTGAAAATTGCGATCATCATCGGAAGTATCCGCCCCATTCGCCGGGGCGAAGCCGTCGGCAAGTGGGTGCTCGAGCACGCCAGGGCACGCGGCGATGCGGACTATGAGCTGATCGACCTCAAGGAAGTGAACCTGCCGTTTCTGAACGAGCCGAAGTCTCCGGGCGCCGGTGATTATCAACAACCGCATACGATCGCGTGGTCGGCAAAGATTTCCCCCTTCGATGCGTACGTGTTCGTCACGCCGGAATACAATCACGGGGTTTGCCCGGCGCTCAAGAACGCCCTCGACACCCTATATAAGGAGTGGAACAACAAGGCGGCAGGATTTGTCGGGTACGGAAATGCCGGCGGAGCGAGGTCCATCGAGCAGATGAAACTCACGTTGTGTGAGCTGCAGATGGCTATCGTGCAGCGCGGTGTGTACCTGTCGATCTTCACCGAGTGGGACAAAATGAATTTCAAGCCCGCCGAGTTGCACGTGCGCGGCTTGAATCTGATGCTCGACCAGCTGATCGCCTGGGGCGGCGCGTTGCAGACGCTGCGCAACAAGCCGGCGTGATGCTATGAAGCACCCTGTTCCCAGGGCCGTTTCCAGCGCATTCGCGTCGTATCCCGGCCATGTCGAGGTGCTGGCGCTGCGCGCACGCGAACTCGTGTTGAACGCGCTGCCGGGCGCCAGCGAAGAGCTGGACTCTACCGGAAAGCTCATTGGATACGGCTACGGCCCCGGGTACACCGGCACGGTGTGCACGCTCATCATGAGCCAGAAGGGCGTGAAGATCGGTATTGTGCGCGGGGCTGCGTTGCCGGACCCGCATCGTCTGATGGGCGGCGCCGGAAAGGTGCATCGTCATGTCGATCTGCGGACCCTCGACGATCTTGCGCAACCGGGGATCAAACCGCTCTTGAAAACCGCGCTTGCGGCGTGGAAGGGGCGCAACCAGAAGCAGCTGGCGGGAAAGCGCGACCATGCAAAATCCTGACAGCGGCGCCCCCGCCACTCTGTATGGTGGGCCTTTGATGATTGTGGCGGCGAAGGCAACTTCGCGATAACATGGCCCGTAACCACCGCCACAAACCCAGGAGATCCAAATGAAAACGGGCGTTTTAGCCATGACGTTGCTCTTTTCCCTTGCCGCCGTCTCGGGCGTCGCGCGCGCCGAGGACAATCCGTTCCTCGCGCCCTACAACACGCCCTGGGATGTTCCTCCGTTCGACAAGATTCACAACGAGCACTACATGCCGGCATTCGACAAGGGAATCGCCGACCAGAAGACGGAGACGGCGGCGATCCGCGATAATAAGGCGGCGCCCACGTTCGCCAACACCGTCGAGGCGCTCGAAGAAAGCGGCGAGCTCCTGCGCCGCGTGAGTGATGTCTTTTTCAACATCAACGACGCCGAGACCAACGATTCGCTGCAGGCGGTGGCGAAGCGTGTGGCACCCAAGCTCTCCGCGCTCAATGACGACATCTACCTCGACCCGAAGCTCTTTGCGCGCGTGAAAGCCGTTTACGACCAGCGCAAGAAGCTCAAGCTCACCCCCGAGCAGGATCGCCTCCTCACCGAGACCTACAAAGAGTTCGTGCGTGGCGGCGCGAATGTCAAGGAAAGCGACAAGAAGGAATTCCGCGACATCAACGAGCGGCTTTCAGTGCTGTCGCTGAAATTCCAGGAGAACAACCTGGCGGAAGCGAATCGCTTCGAGCTCGTGATCGACAACCAGAAAGATCTCGCGGGCCTGCCGCAGGGCGTTATCGACGCCGCCGCCGACCTCGCCAAGCAGAAGGGGAAGGAAGGCAAGTGGGTCTTCGGGCTCCAGAAGCCGAGCATGATCCCGTTCCTCACCTACGCCGACAATCGCGCGCTGCGCGAGAAGATCTACAAGGCGTACTGCATGCGCAGCGACAACAACGATGACCTCGACAACAAGGAGATCCTGCGCGAGGAGTCGACGCTGCGGGCGCGCCGCGCCAATCTCCTCGGCTACAAGACGCATGCCGACTACGTTCTCGACGACAACATGGCGAAGACACCCAAGCACGTCTATGACCTGCTCGACGAGTTATGGAAGCCCGCGCTCGCTCGTTCCAAAGCCGAGCGCGACGAGATGCAGAAGATGATCGACGCCGAAGGCGGCAACTTCAAACTGGCGTCGTGGGACTGGTGGTACTACTCGGAGCGCGTGAAAAAGCAGAAGTACGATTTCGATGATTCGGCGATGCGCCCGTACTTCCAACTCGACAACGTGCGCAAGGGCGCATTCGAGACGGCGCACAAGCTCTTCGGCATCACCTTCGAGGAGCGCACCGATCTGCCCAAGTACAATGACGAAGTGCGTACATTCGAAGTGAAGGACAAAGACGGCAAGCACCTCGCCGTGTACTACGTGGACTACTACCCGCGGCCCGGCAAGCGCGCGGGCGCGTGGATGAGCGAGTACCGCAAGCAGTCGCGCGAGAACGGCAAGGAAGTGACGCCGGTGATCGTGAACGTGGCCAGCCTGTCGCGCCCGACCGCCGATGAGCCGGCGCTTCTGTCACTGGATGAAGTGTCGACACTCTTCCACGAGTTCGGGCACGCGCTCCATGGCATGCTCTCGAACGTGACGTACAACTCGCTCTCGGGCACCTCGGTGGCGCAGGACTTTGTGGAGTTTCCGTCGCAGGTGTTCGAGAACTGGGCCACGGAGCCGGAGGTCATGAAGACCTATGCGTTCCATTACAAGACGGGGCAGCCCATCCCGGACGACCTGATCGCGAAGATGCAGAAGGCGAAACTCTTCAACCAGGGCTTCGCCACTGTCGAGTATCTCGCGGCGTCGTACCTGGACATGGACTGGCATACGATCACGGGTGAAGCACCCAAGGACGTGGACGCGTTCGAGACGCAGCGCATGAACGCGCTCGGGCTCATTCCGGAGATCGTGCCGCGCTATCGCAGCACGTACTTCGCCCACATTTTTGCGGGCGGATACTCGTCGGGCTATTACGCCTACGTGTGGGCCGAGGTCATCGACGCCGACGCCTTCGCGGCATTCAAGGAGGCCGGGCTCTTCGATCAGAAAACGGCGGACCGCTTCCGCGAGTACATTCTCTCGAAGGGTGGCACCGAAGACCCGATGGTGCTGTACAAGAAATTCAGGGGCCGCGAGCCGGAGATCGGTCCGCTCCTCGAGCGCCGTGGCCTGAACACGAACCCATAGGAGGGCGCAACATGCCGCGCTACGTCATTGAGCGCACCGTTCCCGGTGTGCACCGTCTGAATCCCGAGGCCCTGAAGAATCTCGCCGCCGCATCCAACAAGGTGCTGCACGAGTTGGGCCCCGACGTGCAGTGGGAGCACAGCTACGTCGCGCCCGACAAACTCTTCTGCGTGTATCTCGCGGCCAACGAGGACCTCGTGCGCGAACACGCCAAGCGCGGCGGCTTTCCCATCGACAGGGTGGCGCAGGTCAAGACTGTCATTGACCCAACCACCGGCGAATAGGGAATGAACTGGCTCTACGCGGCGCCGTTTGTGGCCGCGTGCCTCCACATCACGGAGGAGTTTTTCTTTCCGGGCGGTTTCGCCGAATGGGATCGGCGCTATCGCCCGGAATTCGCGGGCAGCATCACGTCACGATTGCACATCATCGTGAACGTGCTGCTGCTCGTGGTGTGTTACGACGTATTTGCGACACGCGAACGCTCGATCGGTCCGCTCCTGTGGATCACGGTGGCAGGTATCGAGTTCTCCAACGCGCTGTGGCACCTGCGCGGCGCCTGGAAGACGCACAGCTACTCGCCCGGCATGGCCACGGGCACTCTGCTCTATATTCCGATGACGGCCTACGGCGTCACGCATTTCGTGCGCAGCGGCGCCACGACGCCGCTGACCGCGCTGCTCGGCTTTGCCCTCGGATGTTCGTATCTCCTGATCGGGCCGCTCATGCACCGCATCCGCGCGCGCAAGACGGCGTCCCACGGGAAGGATGCTGCGTGAGCACGCTCCGGCTGGTGCGCGCGGACACGCCGCACGAGTGGGCGCTCGCGCGACAGCTGATCGAAGAATATGCACGCTCACTGGGCGTGGACCTCTGCTTCCAGAATTTCGACGAAGAGATCGAACATCTCGCGGAGCACTACGGCCCGCCGCGCGGGGCACTGTTGCTCGCGCTCGATGGCCAGGACGCGGTCGGGTGTGTGGGGCTGCGCGCCCACGATGACACCACCGGCGAGATCAAACGACTCTATGTGGCTCCGGCGGCGCGTGGTCGCGACGTCGGCCGCACGCTCGCCAATGCCATCGTCGCCATCGCGCGCCAGCGCGGCTACCGGCGGCTCGTCCTCGATACGCTTCCCACCATGCAGGCCGCCCAGGCGCTGTATGCCTCGCTCGGATTTCACGCGATCGATGCGTATCGCTTCAATCCCGTACCGGGCTCGTTATACATGGAGCTCGAGCTCGGTTGAAGCTTCCAAATCGCGTGTGGTACGATCAATAAGCCGCGCTGTCGCGCGGCTGTTCTCACCTCTGAACCGCAACCGTCGAGGATCCACCCATGCGCCTCCGCCCCGTCGCACTCATCGTTCTTTCCCTGATCCTTATTACCAGCGCCGCGTTTGCCGGCGGGCCTCTCACATCCGGAACCACGGTGACGGGTAGTGTCGCCGGGCCTTCCTACATCGAGTCGTGGACATTCACGGGAACGGCCGGGAATCGTGTCCTCGTCAACGCGATCACGACCAGTGGGTCGCTCAACACGAACATCGTGCTCAAGGCACCCGGCGGGGGATCGGTCGTGGCCACTTCGTCCGGCGGCGACGGTCTCGATTACCAGCTCGCTTCGACGGGCACATTCACTCTGGAGGTGCAGGATTATTCGCTCGCCAATGCGGGAGGTTACGCGCTTGCATTTACCAACATCACGGCGGGCGCGCTCACGGGCGGCGGTGATACCGACGGCGGCCCGATCGTTTCCTCGGAGATCAAGACGGGGACCATGAGCGGCCCGGCCGATTTCGACTGCTTCACGTTCACCGGCACCATGAATAACCGCGTGATCATCGACGCTGTCGCGACCTCGGGCCCCGGGTTCAACACGGTGATTGTGCTCTACCCACCGGGCGGTGGCAGCTACCTGACGTACACGACAAGCGATCGGCTTGAAGCCCAGCTGACCGCGTCCGGAACGTGGACGGTGCTCATCGAGGACAACGGCGGCGACACGCCGGGCGGGTATTCGCTTTCGATGCTGAACGTATCCGCCGGGCCGCTCACGAGCGGAGCCGATACGGACGGCGGACCGATCGCATCCAATGAGATTCGTAACGGTACGTTGCAGGATGCGGTGGACCTCGACGCGTACACTTTCAATGTGTTCGCGGGCAACCGTGTCTTTATCAGCGCCGTGGCGACCGGCGGCTCTGCCAACACCACCATCACCCTCTATCCGACCAACGGCGGCGCGGCGGAGACGTATTCGAGCAGCGGTGACGTCATCGATTGGCAGTGTCTCACCTCGGGCTCGTACACGATCGTGGTCGAGGACTACGGAAACGCTCACGCCGGAACCTACGAAGTGTCGTTTCTGAATCTCACCGCGGGACCCCTCACGGGTGGCGGGGACAACGACGGCGGTCCGATGGTGTCGTCCGACACAAAAACGGGAAGCATGAGCGGCCCGGGTGACTTCGACGTGTTTACGTTCACCGGCACGTTCGGAGATCGCGTCCTCATCGACGCCATTGCGACCGCGGGGGCGGGCTTCAACACGGTCATCGTGCTCTATCCGCCCGGCGGAGGCTCCTACGCGACTTACACGGCGGCGGACCGTCTCGAGTACCAGCTCAACGCCTCCGGGACGTGGTCGGTGCTCATCGAAGACAACGGCAATGACACGGCCGGCAACTATCAGCTTTCGCTTCTCAACGTCACCTCGGGTCCTCTCAAGGGCGGGGGCGACAACGACGGTGGACCGATCGCATCCGACGAGATCCGTAACGGTCAGTTCCAGCAGCCCGTCGATTTCGACGCCTACACGTTCAACGGTGCCGCCGGTCAGCGCGTGTTTTTCACAGCGCTCGCGACCGGTCCCGGCACGCAGAACACCACGATTACGCTGTATCCGCCCGGCGGCGGAGCTGCCGAAACCTACAGCAGCAGTGGCGATGCGATCGACTGGCAGCTCGCATCCACGGGCCTGTACACAGCAGTCGTCGAAGACTACGGCAACGACAATGCCGGCGCGTACACCGTCTCGTTCTTGAATGCCACCGCGGGCCCGTTCACAAGTGCCGGCGACGTCAACGGCGGTCCGATTGCCTCAGCGCAGGTGAAGAGCGGGACCATGAGCGGAGCCGGCGACCTCGACGCGTACACATTCACAGGCTCGACCGGGGACCGTGTCATCGTCGACGCCGTCGCCACGAGCGGCGCCAGTTTCAATACGACCATCACCCTTTATCCGCCGAACGGCGGATCTTACGCCACCTACACCGGCGGCGATCGTCTCGAGTACCGGCTCACCACGAGCGGCACATGGACGATTGTGATCGAAGACAACGGATTCGATACGCCGGGGGGGTACGACCTCTCATTCCTGGATGTCACTTCCGGGCCGCTGACAACGGGATCGGATCTCGACGGCGGCGCCATCGTGTCGAACACCATCAAGAACGGCCAATTCGACCAGGGCGTTGATCTGGACGCGTACACGTTCACAGGCACGGCCGGGCAGCGCGTCATCCTGACCGGCGTCGCCGTCGGTGGTGGTTCGCAAAACACCAACCTGACGTTGTATCCGCCCAACGGAGGCGCGTATGAGACCACGACCAGCAGCGACGCCATCGACTGGCAGCTTCTCCAGAGCGGGACGTACACGCTTGTCATCGAGGATTATGGCGACGACAACGCCGGTGCGTACACGCTCTCCTATCTCAATCTCACCGGGGGACCGCTCACCGATGGGGCCGACCCTGACGGCGGACCCATCACTTCGGCGGCGGTGAAGTCGGGCAGCATGAGCGGCGTCGGGGATATGGATGCGTACACCTTCACCGGAAGCATCGGCCAGCGTGTCATCGTCGACGCGGTCGCAACCTTCGGCGCGACTTTCAACACGGCAATCAGCCTGTACCGGCCGAACGGCGGAGCGTACGCAACCTATACCAGCGGCGACCGCCTGGAGTTCCCGCTCGATGCGAACGGCACATGGACGATTCTGATCTACGACAATGGATTCGACAGCCCGGGTACGTACGACCTCTCGTTTCTCAACGTGACGGCGGGACCGCTCACGAGTGGAAGCGACGCCGATGGGGGCCCGATCCTTTCCAATCAGATCAAGACCGGCCAGTTCAACCAGGGAGTGGACTTCGACGCGTACACATTCTCCGGCGTCGCGGGTCAGCGCGTGTTGTTCACCGCGGTGGCAACAGGCGGCTCCAACAATACCAACCTGACGCTGTATCCGCCGGGCGGACTCGCCTATGAGGGCTCCACCTCGGCCGACCAGCTCGACGTCCAACTGCAGCGGACGGGAACGTACACGCTGGTCCTGGAAGACTACGGTGACAGCCACGCGGGCGGATATACGGTCGCCATGCTCAACCTAACGGCGGGCCCATATACCGACGCGAGCGATGCCAATGGGGGTCCCATCGCGTCGAATCAGATCGTGAGCGGAAGCATGAGCGGAATTGCGGACCTCGACGCATACACATTCAACGCCACGTATGGCCAGCGCATCCTGGTGGACGCGGTCGCGACCGGTGGAGCGTTGAATACCACGATCGTCGTCTATCCGCCCAACGGCGGCGCCTATCTGACGTACACGAGCGGTGACAGACTGGACTTCATGGCCAATGCAACCGGAGCCTGGACGGTTTTGATCGAGGACAACGGCAACGATAGTTCGGGCAACTATACGATGTCGCTCTTGAACGTCACCGCCGGCGCATATACCGGGGCGCCCGAGAGCGATGGTGGACCGATTGCCGACAACGTGACCAAGCTGGGGTCGATGTACTCGACCGCCGATGCCGACGGCTACACCTTCTATGGCATCACCGGCATGACGGCCCACATCACGGCCATTGTCACCTCGGGTGCGATGGATTCGCAGGTCGCGTTGTATCCGCCCAACGGCGCCGCCTCGCTGACCACCACCACCGCCGATGACATTTCGCCCACGCTTCCCATGGACGGCTACTACACGGTCGTGGTCGAGGATGCCGGCGCGGATCAGACGGGGAACTATTCGCTCAAAGTGGATCTCTCGGGAGGTGTCACCGGCATCGGCGACACGCCGCCCGCCCAGCTCGCGCTGCACCCGGGCGCTCCCAGTCCGTTCGCGCAGTCGACACGCATCGATTACGACCTGCCGTCTCCCGATCACGTGCGCATCGGCGTGTACGACGTCACCGGCGCGCGCATCCGGACACTCGTCGACGAGAGCCGCCCCACCGGCCGCTTTGCAGCGACCTGGGACGGCCGCGACGACGCCGGACGCCGCGTGGCGAGCGGCGTGTACTACCTGCGCATGGAGACACACGGCGCCATACAAAACCAGAAAGTCGTCCTGGTTCGCTGACGCGTGGCGGCCGCACTCGTTCATAACGTCGCGAAAGGCTTCCAGGCGTGAACACCTCACGCCTGGAAGCGTTCAGCGACGGCGTGATCGCGATTCTCATCACGATCATGGTGCTCGAATTCCACACGCCGCACGAAGCGACGCTCGCGGCCTTGCGCCCGTTGCTGCCGCTGTTCCTGAGCTATCTCCTGAGTTTCGTGTTCCTCGGCATCTACTGGACCAACCACCATCATCTGATGCACATGACCGAGCGCGTGAGCGGGAGTGTGCTGTGGGCGAATCTTCACCTGCTGTTCTGGCTGTCATTGATTCCGTTCACCACGGTGTGGATGAGCGAGCACTACCATGAAGCGCTGCCTGTCGCCGCGTACGGTCTTGTCGACCTTGGGGCGGGCATTGCTTACAGCATTCTGTATACGAGGATCGTGCGTCACGAAGCCAACGTGAAACTGCACGAGGCGGTGGGTGCGGACTGGAAGGGCAGGGCGTCGCACGCTGCCTATGCACTCGCGGTAGTGCTGGCGTTCGTGTGGACGCCGCTCTCGATCGCGCTGTATGCGATTGTGGCGCTGGCGTGGCTGGTGCCCGACCGCCGCATCGAGAAGAAAATCTAGTCCGGCGCTGAAGAACTGCTAGTGCGAGCCCGGCGTGGCGTAGCCGGGGATCACGGAATCGCCGTTCCAGTTGAACTGCAGATTCTGCTGCGGCTGGTAGTGAGTGCCGGCCCAGAGCGCTCCCGCCGTCGCCATGGCACCCGTAATGGCCCACGATGTGTTCTCGCTGAACCATCCCAGCGTCGTTCCCACCGCTCCGAAGAACATTGCCATCGACGTTGCCGCACCGGCGCCGCCCAGCATCGCGTTGAAGCGGTTGGTCGGTGTATAGCACTGTGGGCCGCGCGGGTCGAGGGAGACGGTGAGATATCCCGCGTTGGGGGCGCTGTCGTGCAGGAGATAGTCGCCGAAGGAATACTGGAGGGGCGAGGAGGGTGCAGGCGTATGGAAGTCGGGGGCAACCTTCAGGCTGTCCGGGCCGGCGGTCTGGCCCGGTGTGGTCGTAAGCAGCAATGCAAGGAGCAGCAGCTTCACGTCACGTGCCTCCGATATGGATTATAACACAAGTCTGCTCTAGAATGCTGCCAATCGCCTGACCCACGCCTTAACCCGGGAGCCCGTATGCGATTTCGCTATCTCCTCGCACTGCCACTTGTGTTTGTGTTCGCCACCTCACACGCTGCCGACAAAGAAAAAAAGAAATGGGACGTCCAGGCCGAGCACGGCCCGTCAAAGACTGTCGAATTCGACACCGATGAAGGCACGTGGATGAACGTCGACGTTTCGCCCGACGGCAAGGAGATCGCGTTCGACATGCTGGGCGACATCTACATCATGCCGATCACCGGCGGCGATGCGAAACTCCTCCGCGGTGGTGCGGCGTTCGAAGTGCAGCCGCGCTTCTCGCCCGATGGCAAGCGCATCAGCTTCACGTCGGACCGCGACGGCGGCGACAACATCTGGATCATGGACCGGGACGGCTCCAACCTGAAGCAGGTGACGAAGGAAGACTTCCGCCTGTGCAACAACGGGGTGTGGACTCCGGACGGGAACTACATCGTGGCCAAGAAGCATTTCACGAGCACGCGCTCATTGGGCGCGGGCGAGATGTGGCTCTACCACCTAAGCGGCGGCGAAGGACTCCAGCTCACCAAGCGCAAGAACGACCAGGAAGACGTGGGCGAGCCGTGCGTGTCGCGCGATGGTCGCTACGTCTACTTCAGCGAGGACATGAGCCCGGGGCCGTTCTTCCAGTACAACAAGGATCCCAACGGCGAGATCTATCACATCCGCCGCGTGGATCGTGAGAACGGAGAGGTGAAGGACATCATCATCGGCCCGGGCGGCGCCGTGCGCCCGCAGATTTCGCCGGACAACAAGAGCCTTGCGTACATCCACCGCGTGCGCACCAAGACGTGCCTGTATGTTTTCGACCTGGATACGGGCGCCGAGCATCCCATCTACGACGACTTGAGCAAGGATCAGATGGAGACGTGGGCGACCTTCGGCGTGTACCCGGACTTCCAGTGGATGCCGGACGGCAAGTCGGTCGTGATGTGGTCGAAAGGGAAGATCATTCGCGTCGACATCGCGTCGCGCAAGGCGACAAACATTCCCTTCAAGGTTCACTCGTCGCAGCGCATCACCGACGCGGTACGCTTCCCCGTCGATGTGAGCCCCGCGACGTTCGAGGCGCGTATGATTCGCCAGGGCGTCACCTCGCCCGACGACAAGACGTTCGTGTTCAGCGCTGTCGGGCACCTGTGGAAGAAAGCGCTGCCCAACGGAACGCCGGTGCGCCTCACCAAGGACACCGACTACGAATACTGGCCGTCATTCAGCCGCGATGGCCGCTCGATCGTGTACACCACGTGGAACGACGCCACCGGCGGCGCCATCTGCCGCACGAGCGCCGGCGGGGGCGGCAAGAAGGTGCTCACGAAACGGGCGGGCTTCTATCGCGCGCCCACCTTCTCGCCGGATGGAACCAAGATCGTCTTCGAGCGCACCGAGGGCAACGTTCGCCTCGGTGAGAACAATGGCACCGAGCCCGGTATCTACTGGATGCCGGCCAACGGCGGCGACATGCAGCTCGTGGTGGAGTCGGGACGCCGCCCGCTGTTCAGCAAAGACGGCAAGCGCATCTACTTCACCGACGACGTCGAGGACAACAAGACCGCCTTCAAGAGCGTGCTGCCCGACGGCGGCGACGCGCGCACCATCTTCACCTCGAAATACGCGAACTATTTTGCGCCGAGCCCCGATGAGCAGTGGCTCGCCTTCACCGAATTGTGGCAGGCGTACATTGTGCCGTTTGCGGAGACGGGCCGCGAAGTGGACCTGACCGCCAAGACCGGCGCCGTTCCCGTGAAGCAGGTGACGCGCGACGCGGGCATTTACCTGCACTGGTCGGGCGACAGCAAGAAGCTGCACTGGACCACCGGCCCCGAGTATTTCACGCGCGATCTCGCGCACAGCTTCAAGTTCGTGCCGGGTGCCGTGGATTCGATCGCGCCGCCGGATACCAGCGGGCTCGACATCGGCCTCAAGCTCACCACCGACGCCCCGGGTGGCTCGATTGCGCTCTCCAATGCGCGCATCATCACCATGAAGGGCGACGAGGTGATCGAGAACGGAACCGTGGTGGTTGAGAAGAATCGCATCACGATGGTGGGTCCGACCGCGTCGATGACGCTTCCCAGGACCGTCAAGCAGATCGACTGTTCGG
>DATEHD010000123.1:0-38088 GCA_035279765.1 Candidatus Krumholzibacteriia bacterium
CCGTCAGGAATTCGTCATTCGTGAAGGCGAGACGACCGAGGTCAGAGTCGAGATCGCGGGCCACATCGTTTACTGATCCTGCTTCGCGCGGATGTCCCCCAACCTCAGCCCTGACCCATCTGCGCTTCGAGCCGCCGCAGCGTCCGGATGGAGTCGTCCACTTCCCCTGCGATCACCTGCATGGCCGCCTGCAATCCGTCCACCTCGGACCTCATGGTGCCCGTCTCAGTGGTCGTCTCATCATCCAGCAGGTGCTTGTACTGCGCCAGCGTGGACTTGAGCTCCGCGGCCATGGAACCCATCGCATCGCTCACGCGCTGCATCATGAGAATTTCGCTCTTGTCGGCGCCGTGATGCAACGCGGCGAGGCTCGAGAACGACTGCGAGAGCGAAAGCGATTCCTTCATCAGTGCGTCCATGCGCGTCATCGTCGAATCGACGTCGGTCTTGAGCTGCAGTTGGTCCACCGTCACCGGTGCACCAACCGGCCCCGACACCGGCATCACCGGTGGCGGCGCGTTCGGATCGGTCTGCCGTCCGGGCCCCGGGTGCTTCTGCGGCTCCTCTGCGGGACGCTGATGCATCGCCTGGGCCCGGGCGTCGACGTGGCCAAGCACGGTGGTCGTTGCCATCACGGCAAGGATCGCCACGGCTGCGATTGGCTTTTTCATTTCAGGACCTCCCTTGCCCGTGATACGTCCCAGTGGCCAGGAGATTCCGTGAATTCCGCCGCTACTCCGGCCGGATGTTCTGATTCACCCGGAACAGATTGGCGGGATCGTACATACGCTTCACGCGCACCAGACGGTTGTAGTTCGAACCGTACGCCGCGCGCACGCGCTCCGACTCGTCCTCGCTCTGGAAGTTCACGTAAACACCGCCGGTGGAAAACCGCGCGGCAGCGCGGTAAAACTCACGCGCCCATGCAATACAGCGTGCGTCATCGGCTGGATCTTCCCAACGCGAGTGCACATTGACCACAAACCGGGCATCCCGATGGGGGTATGCAGTGGTCTCAGCCGCGGGCCGCGCGGTGGCTCCGCCCATCGACACCAGGATCAACTCGCACATCGGCGACGGCAGCGCATCGGTTGTCTCCATCAGCACGTCGCACAGACCATCGGCCAGCGACGTGAAATTGTGCGACTTCCAGTAGTTGCGTGCGCGCGGTGCGAGCAAGGGGTCAAGGGCCTGCTGCCAGCCGGCATAAGGCATGACACCCACGTGCTCGCCCACCGGCGTACCCAGCTTGCGCAAGGGATCGATCAGTTTCTCGCCCTGCGACGGATCGCCGGCGTAGCACATCGCCAGCACCAGGATGCCGGTCCCGTGCACAGCCTCGGGCAGGAACGGAAGCGGCGGTGCATTGCGCAGGATCGCCCACACGGTGAGGTCGTCCGGCGCGGTGGCGATGAACTCGCGGTACTGCGCGAGCACGGACTTCGCCTGCGACCTCGGGTACACGACGAACCCGGCCAGCAGGTTTGGTCCCACTTCGTGCAGGTGGAACTCGAAGCGTGTCACCACGCCAAAGTTTCCGCTGCCGCCACGGAGCGCCCAGAAAAGATCGGGATGCTCGTTGGCGCTGGCGTGCAGCACGCGACCGTCGGCGGTCACCACTTCGGCGGCCACCAGGTTGTCCACGGTCATGCCGTACTTGCGGCTCAACCAGCCGAAACCGCCGCCGAGCGTGAGACCGGCAACGCCGGTGGTGGAGTTGATCCCGAGCGGTGTGGCGAGCCCATGCGCCTGGGTGGCAGCGTCGACATCCGCGAGAAGCGCTCCCGCCTCCACCGTGGCGCGTTTGGATTCGAGATCGACGCGCACGGATTTCATTCCCGACATGTCGATCACCATGCCGCCATCGTTGAGGGCACTGCCGGCGACGTTGTGACCGCCGCCGCGCACGGACACAAGCATGTGGTAGTCACGCGCGTAGTTCACCGCGCGTACGACGTCGGCCGTGCTGGCGCAGCGCACGATCATGGCAGGGCGCCTGTCGATCATGGCGTTCCAGATGGCACGAGCGTCGTCGTAACCGGGATCGGGTGGAAGAATCAATTCGCCGGTGAGGTCGTTCCGGAGCTCACCGAGTTTGGTGGCGACTGCGTTCATGGCAATTTCTCCTTCTTGGTTTCGTTTGAGTTATGCGCGATCAATGACGACTTCGAGATAGTCACCGGCCACGACGAGCGTGTCGCCGCCCCGGTGGTAGCGCGCGAGCAGATCCAGCATGGCCTGCTGCAACGCCGCGCGGCCGGCATCGTCGAGCGCGAGAAACGCCTTGTGCACGGGCCCGTAGTAGGAACGGAACGTGTCGATCCAGCTCTGCGCCGAATGCTCGCGGAAGACGAACTGCTTGTGCTCGGTTCGGATGTCCTTCGCGTACGGTCCGAACAGCTCGACCAGGCGCGCTTCGCTTCCCCACGCGGCGGGCGAACGAACACCGTCGGGCGGCGGAACGAAGCGGCCCACGACCTTGAAGAGCTCGCCGATGAAGCCGTCGGGCGTCCAATTGGCCAGACCGATGCGCCCGCCGGGACGCACGACGCGCAACATCTCGGCGGCAGCGCGCTCCTGGTTGGGCGCGAACATCACGCCGAAGGTGGACAGCGCCACGTCGAACTCGGCGGTCTTGAACGGGAGCTCTTCGGCATCGGCCACCCAGGTTTCCATGACCAGGCCTTCCGCATCGGCGCGGCGTCGTCCCTGCGACAGGAGCTCGGCGACGTAGTCGGTGGACGTCACCCGCGCGAGACGGCGCGCGGCGGCGAGTGACGCGTTGCCGTTGCCCGCGGCGACGTCGATCACGCGCTCGCCGGCGCGGATGTCCACTGCCTCGGCCAGTGATTCGCCGACAATCTGCAGCGTGACACCGATACGCCCGAAATCACCCGAGGCCCACATGGCCTGCTGGCGGGTCTTGAGTTCACGAAAGTCCGTGAGAGTCGGACTGCTGACGGTTTGCATGAGCGTCCTCCAGTCGAATTTTCTGCATGGGCCAATTCCCATGGCCGCAATATCTCAAACTCGATTGGCTTGACGCCCTGCCGCACGTCGCTAAGATTGTGCTGATCGTCCGGGAGTCGCCGCGATGTTCGGGGCTCGCCCGCTCGGTCAGATCCTCGCCCGGGGAATGCCCATCTGTAGCGGGCTGCGGATTCCCTCGCGGGTCGACCCCGAACACCGCGGAAAGCGACATATAATGAGTGGCGACACCCTTTCCGACCTACTTCGCGCCGTGCGCTTGCGGGGTGCCCTCTTCTTCTATGTCGAGGGCTGCCACCCATGGGTGGCGGAAACACCGAACCAGCGCGAAGTCATTCCCGCCATCCTTCCGGGTGTGGATCACATGATGGAGTTCCACGGCGTCGCACAGGGCTCGTGCTGGGCAGGCATTGCCGGCGAGAAGCCGGTTCGCTGCGAGGAAGGCGACCTCGTCCTTTTTCCGCAGGGAGACGCGCACGTGATGTCGAGCGCGCCAGGACTGCGCGCGCGCGAAGTCGACCCCGGCATTTTCTTCACCCCACGACCACCCCAACTTCCCTTCGCGCTCAGCATGAATGAACAGGGCGAAGCGACCGCGCTGCTCGATGGCGGCGGCGAGGACAAGACGACGATCGTGTGCGGCTTCCTGGGCTGCGACGCACGCCCGTTCAATCCGCTGCTGGCGTCGATGCCGCGCGTGCTGCACATCCCCGGGCTGGCACGCGACTCATCATGGGTGGGCACATTTCTCCGCTCGGTGGTGGAGGAGTCGAATCGGAAGCGCCCCGGCGGCGAAGCGGTGCTCGAGCGCATGAGCGAAATGCTGTTCGTGGAAGTCCTGCGGCGCTATGTCGACAGCATGCCGGCGGGGCAAACGGGTTGGCTGGCGGGAATGCGGGACGCGTCGGTGGGACGTGCGCTCTCGCTCATGCACGACAACCCTGCGCAAGCATGGACCATCGAGCGGCTCGGCGAGGAAGCGGGCCTCTCGCGCTCGGCTTTGCACGAGCGCTTCGTCCACTTCATCGGGCAGCCTCCCATGCAATACCTGGCCGCCTGGCGCATGCAGCTGGCCGCGGCGCTCCTGCGCGACACCGATTCCAAGGTGATCGAAGTGGCACTCGATGTCGGCTACGAGAATGAGACCGCGTTCTCGCGCGCGTTCCGCCGCGCCGTCGGAGAGTCACCGGCAGCCTGGAGAAGATCGCGTCGCAGCCGGTCCACCAGGCCGGCGCGCACGCTGTCCTGACCCCTCCTCTTTTTTCCCCTTTCCCCAACTATATCGGAACGGACGTTGCGGAGGCTTGTCACCTCCCCAGGGCGTTTCGGACGCCCGACTCCGCGAAAAATGCGGCACAACGGGAAAGCACGCGACATCACACGCAGCGCGACTCCTTCATGAGGAACAACGAGGAAGCATGCGCCATGCGCGATTTCGCCAACGGGAGAAGGGGCTCTTTTCACCACCCATGTTCCGGGTCGTGTAACTCAGACATGGCGTCCTCATGCGACAAACCGGCACACCCCGGATAATCAACTAGCTGCTTGTCACACCATCGTTTGCGCGCGAAATCAGCATTCTGCTGAGCGGCAAAAATGTAGTGGCACATGGATTGCCTTTTACCGCCGCGTCCGGCGAACACAACTCGACGGACAACCTGTTCTAAATCGGCGCGTTCCTCTTCGCTCCTCACCTTCTGAAGGGAAGGAATCATGAATTACCTGCATCGTTTTGTCCGTGAAGAAGACGGACAGGACATGGTCGAGTACGCCCTGTTGGCGGCGTTCATTTCGATTGTCGCCATCGCCGCGCTCAAGGCCATCGGCCCTCTCGTCAACGCGATCTACCTCAAGGTCCAGGCCGCGCTGACGGGCGCCTAACTCAAAGGGACGGGGGTACGCCTCCTGTCCGCGGAGGTCACGATGTACACGACCACCATGGAAGTGTTGTCCGCAATTCTGATCGCAGTTGTGGTCGGAACCGCCATCGTTACCGACGTGCGCTCGAGGCGTATCCCCAACACCCTTACGTTCCCGGCGCTCCTCGCTGCTCTCGTGGTTCGATTTGCATTCCAGGGCTGGGCCGGACTCGGCCTCGCGCTGCTCGGGGCAATAATTGCCCCGCTCATCTTGTTGATCGTCCACCTCGGCAAAGGAATCGGGATGGGAGATTTGAAGCTGGCGGCCGCGGTCGGAGCGTTCCTCGGCCCGGCCGGAGCTGTCGCCGCGATGCTGGCTTCCGCGATTCTCGGTGGTGTGCTGGCAATGGCACTTCTCATGCAACGCGGCCAGTTGCTGGCGGAATTCTTCAGTCTTTTCGCGGTCGGTGTTCCCTTTCTCAAGCGCAAGCACGAGACGAAAATGCCGGCCAACACGTCGCCCCTGGTCACAACCATGCCCTACGGGGTGGCGATTGCCATCGGGACGCTCTCAACGCTGGCGGGTTATGCATGGCTGGGATCGTCCCTGCCGTCATTTGCTCAAATCGCTGCCAGGCTGTAGTCGGGTTTGCACTCGTGTTTCCCGCTGCCGCGGTCTGAGGATTTTAAAAAAGGCACAATTCCCTTGCGAACGACGTCGATCATGCGACACGAGTCGTAGAGAAAGACGCGAACGGTAGGTAGGGTCATGGATAAACGTGGACTCATCTTCATCGTGGTAGCGCTCGTCATGGCCAGCATGGCTGCGGCCGGCGTCTACCTGTACCTCAAGACTGTACCCGGCGCCGAAGCAGGCGCGCCCGTGACGACGCCCGTCGTCGTGGCGAGCCGCGACCTCACCTTCGGCACCACGCTCAAAGAAGAGCACCTCAGGGTGGTCGAATTTCCCAAGGGCGCCCTTCCGACGGGCAGCTACTCGAGCGTGGACAGCGTGCTCAGCCAGACGACGAAGGTGTTCGTCGTGGCCGGTGAGCCCATCCTGGCCTCGAAGCTCAGCGCCATCGGCGGCGGCCTCTCCGTTCGCGTGCCGGCCGACCTGCGCGCCATGAGCCTCAAGGTCAACGAAGTGACCGGCGTGTCCGGCTTCGTGCTCCCGGGTGATCGCGTTGACGTGCTCGTCACGATCGACAACGCGGCCGGCGCCATGAACGCTGTCACCAACACGATTCTTCAGGATCTCGAAGTCCTCGCCGCCGGTGTGAAGACCGAGACCAAGAACAACCAGAACGTGACCGTGCAGACGGTGACCGTGCTTGTCAATCCGGACGGCGCCGAGAAGCTGGCACTCGCAGTCGACCAGGGCAGCGTGCACCTGTCGCTGCGCAACCCCGTCGACCGCTCCATCACGCAGCAGACGTCCAAAGATGTGCGCACCGTCCTCGGAATGAATGGCAACAACGACAACAAGAAGCCGACGGTGATCTATCGCACGGCACCGGTGGCCGTCACCAAGGCCGAACCCGTGCCCGTCAAGGAAGAGCAGCCGACGTTCACCGTCATTCGCGACGGCAAGATTTCGAAACAGGAATCGCCCACCCCGGCGGGCGCGAAAGATTCGTCGAAGGATCAGTAATCCGGTTGCCGGAATCTCAATCAGAAATGGAGTGCAAGATGTCCTGGTTGTCAAAAAGCATAAAAGCGATCTCGCGACTCGCACTGGCCGTCGCACTCGTCGCTGCCCCCGCGGCTGCGCAGGCTGCGACGACGAAGACACAGAGCAATCCGCAGATCAACGTGATCGTGGGACAGTCGGTGACCCACAAGCTTGACACGAAAGTCAAGACGGTCTCGATCTCCGACTCGGACATCGCCGACGTTGTGGTGGCGGGACCGAATGAAGTTCTTGTCAACGGCAAGAAGATCGGGCTCACCACGCTTGTGATCTGGGACGATGCGAACAATTCGCGCATGTTCAACGTGACCGTGCGCGGACCGTTCAGCGACCAGAAGATCGAACTGCGCGTGAAGCTGGCGGAAGTCAACCGTCAGAAGGCGCTCGACCTCGGCTTCAACTTCTTCGGTCAGACGGAACAGAACGGCGCGACGTACTCCGGTGCGTTGGCTCCGGTGCCCATCCCGACCGACCAGGCCAATGCGCTCTTCAGTTACATCAAGGGCACGGACCAGATCACCGCGGCGATCAAAGCCCTGGAGACCAACGGCGTGCTGAAGATCCTGGCCGAGCCCACCGTGATCGCGGCCAGCGGCGAGGAAGCTCATTTCCTCTCCGGTGGCGAGATTCCGGTGCCGGTTGCCGTGACGCCCAACGGAGCCACGGGAACCACCGTCACCATTGAATGGAAAGAGTTCGGCACCAAGGTTCACTTCGTACCGACGATCGTCGACACCGGTGTCATCAACCTGGTGGTTTCGCCCGAGGTCAGCCAGCTCGACTACAACAACGCGGTTCTGCTCTCCGGCTTCCGGATTCCGGCGATTCGCGTCCGCAAAGCGGAGACGACTGTGGAGCTTTCCGACCAGGAGAGCCTCGTCATCGGCGGGCTCATCCAGACCACGGAGACCAAGATCAAGAAATCGATTCCCATCCTGGGACACATTCCCCTGCTCGGCTATCTGTTCTCCGACTACCAGACGCAGAAGGACGAGAGCGAGCTCCTGATTGTCGTATCGCCGCACCTCGTGCGCGCGCTCGCACCGGGCGCTACTGTCGATCTGCCGGGCGCGGGTCCCCAGAACATGAACGTGCGTCCCGAAGATATGCATACCGATGAGAAGTCGGATGCCAAAGGCAAGTGATTGAAATGATGCGCCAGAAGATGTTGAGCATGTTGAAGGCAGGTCTTGCACCGATTCAGTAAAGGGCTGGAGGAGAGTCAATCATGGTTTCGAACGGTAACTTGAGACTCGTGGTCATCGACAGCGACGCGGCCGTGTCCGCTTTCGTCAAGCACTGGGCGAATGGCAAGGGTGTGCGGGTGGTTGGCGAAGCGGAGGACACGGCGGCCGGCCTGCGCCTGACACGCAGTCTGCAGCCCGATCTCGTGCTGCTCGAGCTCCCGCTCCAGGCCACTCCCGCGATGGAGTTCGTACGCCGCATTCGCAGCGAATTCCCCAGCACCGGCATCATCGTGAGCGCGACCGAGGCCTCACCGCAGCTCGTGCTCTCCTGCATCCGCGCCGGCGCGCATGAGTTTGTGCCGCGCCCGATCGACGGGTCCGAGCTCGAGAAGGCGGTCAGTCACATCCGCCAGCTCTCAAGCGTGACGCTCTCGGGCAAGAAGCGCGGAAAGGTGATTTCCGTGGTGTCGTCCAAGGGGGGCATCGGCGCGACGACGTTCACCTCCAATCTCGGTCTCGCGCTCGCCCAGCGCAGCGAGTCGAAGGTGGTGCTCGTTGACATGAGTCTTCCCTTCGGCGACCTCGGCGTCATGCTCGACGCGCCCGCGCGCTACAGCCTGACCGACGCCCTCGTCGAGGGCGCGATCGAAGAATCGAAGCTCCGCTCGGTGCTGGTTGCCAGCGTCCCGGGCGTGCACCTGCTCTCGATCGCCGGGAGCCCCGAGGTCGCGGAAGAGATCACGCGCCAGCACATGATCGAGCTGGCCGGCATTCTCTCCACCATGTTCGACTACGTCGTCATCGATATCGGCCGCCAGCTCGACGACCGCACCGTGGAAGTGCTCGAGCTGTCGGACTCCATCATGTTGATCTCGTCGCTCGATCTGCCGACGGTTCGCAACACCGTCTGTTTCGCCGGCATTCTCACACGGCTCAAGATCGACCGCGAAAAGATTCATGTCGTCGTCAACCGCTTCCAGAAGAAGAGCCGCCTCACTGTCGACGATGTCGAGGCCATGGTGGACCGCCGCGTCTTCTGGTCGATTCCGAACGATTACGAGCCGGTGAGCATGGGCATCGACCGCGGTGTTCCCGCGGTGCAGCATGCGCCGCGCTCCAAGGTGGCAAAGAGTTACCTGGACCTCGCAGACCGGGTTCACGGAGAAACGGTGCAAACGGACCGGGTCGAAACGGTGGCATAGCCAAGGAGACGGGTCATGGGACTTCGAGACCGATTCAAAGACAACGTTCGACCGGCCGAGCCTGCGGACAAGAGCGCACATCACGCTCGCGCCAACGGCAATGGCAACGGCACCGTGGCCACCGATCGCGGCGCGGCGCCTGCCCTCAACGACCGCTCGCAGGGACTGAAGGCGCGCATTCACCGCCGCATGGTGGAGCGCATCAACCTCGCGAGCCTGGAGTCGGTGGAACCGGAACGCATGCGTTTCCAGATCCGCCAGATCATCGCGACGCTGCTTTCCGAGGAACACATTCCGCTCAGTGAAGCGCAGCGCCTTGCGCTAGAAGAGGAAGTGCTGAACGAGACGTTCGGCCTCGGCCCCATCGAGCCGTATCTGCACGACCCGGATGTGGCTGACATCCTCGTCAACACGCACCGACAGGTGTACATCGAGCGCTTCGGCAAGCTCGAGCTGACGCCCACCAAGTTCGACAACGACGAGCACGTGATGCGCATCATCGACCGCATCGTTTCGCGCATCGGACGCCGCATCGACGAATCGTCGCCGATGGTGGACGCGCGCCTCGCGGACGGCTCGCGCGTGAACGCCATCATTCCCCCGCTCGCGATCGACGGCCCCGTGCTCTCCATCCGCCGCTTCGGAGTGCGCACGCTCAACATGCCCGACCTGCTCGAGCTCGGCACGCTCTCGCCGGGCATGGGCGAATTGCTCCAGGGCATCGTCAAAGCACGCCTCAACACGCTCATCTGCGGCGGCACCGGCTCCGGCAAGACGACGCTGTTGAACGCGATGTCGTCGTATATTCCGGTCACCGAGCGCATCGTCACCATCGAGGACGCCGCCGAGCTCCAGCTCCTGCAGCCGCACGTCGTACGCCTCGAGACGCGGCCCGCCAACATCGAAGGCCGCGGCGAAATCACGCAACGCGAGCTCGTAAAAAACGCGCTCCGTATGCGTCCCGACCGCATCGTGGTGGGTGAGGTGCGCGGCGCTGAAGTGATGGACATGCTGCAGGCCATGAACACCGGTCACGACGGCTCGCTGACCACGATTCACGCCAACAGCTCGCGCGATGCACTGCATCGCCTCGAAACGCTCATGCTGATGAGCGGTATCAACCTTCCCAACCGCGTCGTGCGTGAGCAGATCAGCGCGGCGCTCGACGTTGTCGTACACGCCACGCGCTTCTCCGACGGTACGCGCCGCATCACGGCGGTCAGTGAAATCGTCGGCATGGAGCAGGACGTGGTGGCAATGCAGGACATCTTCGTGTTCCGCAAGACCGGGCTTGCCGAGGACGGCAAGATCCTCGGTCACTTCGAAGCCACGGGTATCCGGCCCAAGTTTGCCGATCGGCTCAAGCTGGCGGGCGTGAACATCACGCCGTCGGTCTTCCGTGAGGGACAGGTGATCTAGCCATGGATTTCCACGGCCTCAACTCCGATCTGGGGATCCTCATTCCCTGCGCGCTGATTTTTCTCGCGGTGCTGGTCTCCGTGCCGGGCATCATGATGATCTCGCGCGCGCGCGCGAACCAGAAGATCCGCGACCGTCTCCAGGATGTGGTGACGGACCCGCAGCAGGAGGATATCCACAGGACCATTCTCCGCGATGTGGAGATGAGCTCGATCCCGCTGATGAACCGCATGCTGCAGAACGCCAACTGGGCGCGCCGCCTCGAGCTCCTGCTGGTGCAGGCCGACATCAAGATGAAGACGGGCCCGTTCGTGTTGATAATGCTTGTCATCGGTGTCGCCACCGCGCTCGCACTCGACATGGTTTTTCATCGCCCCCTGGTGTGCATCGGCGTGGGCGCCGTCATGGCGCCAATTCCGGTGTTCGTGGCGCGCTACAAACGTCAGAAGCGGACGCTGCATTTTGAAGAGCAGTTCCCTGACGCGCTCGACATGTTGACCAGCGCGCTGCGCGCGGGTCTCGCACTCACCGCCGCGATCCAGGTCGTCGCCGAGGAAGCGCCGGACCCGGTGGGCAAAGAATTTCGCGTGCTGTTCGAGGAAAACCGACTCGGTCTCGACATGAAGCACGCCGTGCAGATGATGGCGGAGCGCGTGAACAGCGCGGAAGCGCGTTTGTTCGCGACCGCGCTCATTCTTCAGCGTGAAACCGGCGGTAACCTGGCCGAGGTGCTCGACAGCACCGCGGCCGTAATCCGCGACAGGTTCCGCATTCTCCGCGACGTTCGCACCATGACGGCGCAGGCGCGCATGTCCGGTGGCATTCTCATGGCGCTGCCGCTGGCGCTGGCCCTGGCCATCATGGTTCTGGCACCCGACTATTTGAAGGGGCTCGCGCACGACCCATCCGGCAAGTACCTCATACCGGTGGCGCTGTTCCTCCAGCTCACAGGCTTTCTGGTCATGCGCAAGATCGTGGACATCAAGGTCTAAAGGACACCGCTCATGTCGACATTATTGTTGATTCCGATTCTGGCGGCGCTCGCGATTCTCGCCCTGGCGGCGGCCGTGTATCAGCTGCGGTACCGCAACGCCACCATCAACGATCGTCTGCACCGCATGGTCAGCGCCGACGAAGCGCTGATGGCCGGTGATGCGCCCAAGGTCGATAACAGTATTTTCACCACGTCGATTCCGGTGTGGATGCAGCCGCTCGCCGCGCTGGGCTGGCTCCTCCCGACGCAGGTGTATTCCGAGACGCTCAAGTGGGAGCTCGCGCAGGCGGGTTATCGCCACCTCGAAGCGCGCCGTATTTTCGCGGGCGTTCGTGTGCTCACCACGGTGAGCCTTGCGCTCGCCTCGCTGCTGATCGGCCTCGAACGCCACATGCGCGGCGACCAGCTCCTGCTCGTGGCCGCCACCGCCACCGCCCTGGGCTACCTGGGCCCGATGATGTGGGTGCGCGCGCGCCAGGGCAAACGCCAGATGGAGATCACGCTGAGTCTTCCCGACGCGCTCGACCTGCTTGTCATCTGCGTCGAGGCCGGCCAGGGTCTGAACGCCGCGCTCATGAAGGTGGGCAAGGAAATCGCATTCAGCTCTCCCGCGCTCAGCGATGACCTGATGATTGTCAACAACGAGATGCGCGCCGGTGTGTCACGCACGCAGGCGTTGCGCAACCTTTCGCTGCGCACGGGTTCCGACGACGTGCGCTCGCTCGTGGCCGTGATGATCCAGAGCGACCGCTTCGGCACCAGTGTCGCGCAGGCGCTTCGCATCCATTCGGATTCGCTGCGCACCAAGCGCCGCCAGCGCGCCGAAGAGCGCGCGCGCAAGGCGCCCATCAAGCTTTTGTTCCCGTTGGTGTTCTGCATCTTCCCGGAGATGTTCGTGGTGCTCCTCGCTCCGGGTATGCTGCAGCTCTTCCATGCACTGTCGCAGTCGCAGCAGTAGCTAGCGTCCGGGCCGATTCGCGACTGGCGGCCCAGTACAGGAGGCAATCATGACTGTGAATATGATTCTGCTCGCTCTTGGCGTGGTGTTGGGGATCGCGTATTTCGCGCGCCGCAATGCCCGTAAGCAGCGCGAGTTGAAGATGCAGCAGCGCCGTAACAGCTAGTCGCACACGTATCCACCCCGAGGAGGGCCGCATGGACTACATCAAAGCTCTGGTCAAGGCCGAGTCGGGGGAGGATCTGGTCGAATACGGGCTCCTGGCGGCGTTCATCGCCATCTCCGCGGTAACCACGCTTCGTTTGATCGAACCGTTGGTCAGCGCGCTGTGGGATGTGATTCAAGCCGCCATCCAGAGCGTATAGATCAATCCGATTCTCACTGACCAGGCAGAAACAAGAAGGCCGTCTCGAGAGAGACGGCCTTTTTTCGTGCGAGCCGGCGCACACAGAAGGTGAACCTCTATACCAAACCCAGAAGCACGTCGCGCACGACCGAGAGCTCGTCCGTGTTCACCTGGTGGCCCATGCGCGGATAGAGGCGCATGGTGACCTGCGCGCCCATGCGCCCCAAAACCTCGGCCGTCTCTTCGACGCGCGCTTTGGGAATGTGAGGATCGATATCGCTGCAGCCCAGAAACACAGGCGTACCGTCGAACGAGCCGGCGTAGCCGCGTGGTGTGCCCGGTGGGCCGATCACGCCGCCGCTCAGGCCCGCGATGCCGCCGAAACGGCGCGCGTGACGGGCGCCATACTCCAGCGTGAGACACGCGCCCTGCGAGAAGCCGAGCAGCAGCACTTTTTCGGATGGGATTCCGGCGGCGTCAAAACGCTCGAACAGCGCATGGATCACACGCAACCCCGACGAAATGCCGGGTTCATTCTGCTCGATGGGTGCCAGGAAACTGTTTGGATACCACGTGTGGCCGGCTGCGTCCGGCGCGGCAAACGCGACCTCGCCCGGATCGACTTCGGCCGCGAGCCCAAGAATATCGCGCGCGTCGGCGCCGCGGCCATGGACGAAGATGGCGCCGGCCCGTGCACGCTCGAGCGCCACGCCGGCCCACAGCGCCGGCTGATCATCATGCGGCCCGGGAACACCGCGCGGCGTAGTCACCGCGCACCACGGTTGTTCACGGCAGGAAGCTTGAACGGCGTTACGCGGCTTTCAATACGCGCGCGGCTTGCCTCCAGCCAGTTCGGAAGCTTCAAGTGCATACCGAGCTCATCCAACGTTTCATCGATCAGGAAGCCCGGTGGATCGGTGGCGACTTCGAACAGCACACCGCCCGGCTCGCGGAAATAGATGGAGTGAAAATACTGGCGGTCGATCACGGGTGTGACATCGGCGCCGTGGTCGCGAAGCACGTCGCGCAGCGCAATCTGCTCGGCATCGTTGGCCGCACGAAACGCAATGTGATGGACGACACCCACGCCCATCGTACCGTGCATGCGGTCGGGCTCGCAGTGCAGGTCGATGATCTGTCCCGGCGCACCATCACCAACCACGAAGCGATAACGATTCCCTTCTTCGTACTTCTTTGTGAAGCCAAGTGCCGACGTCAAGAGCTCTGCCGTCCGTTCATAACCTTCCAGCGAAAGTGTTGCGTGGTGGAATCCGCGAATGGAGTGCTCCTCGGGAATCTCGCCGTTGTTCCAACCGGGCCGCCTGTCGGCGGCCTGCTCCACGAGTTCGAGCACGACGCCGTCGTCGTCGCGCAGCGCCAGGTAACTCTGACCGAAGCGCGTGTCCGGCCCTTCGAACGCAACATCGAGGCTCGCGAGCCGCTCGACCCAGTAGTTGATCGAGCCCGGCGGAATGGAAAAGGCGCTGACGGCCACCTGCCCCGTGCCGTGGCGTCCGCGCAGCGAATCCTTCCCCCATGGGAAAAAAGTGAGAATGGTTCCCGGCTGCCCCGCTTCATTGCCGAAGTAGAAATGGTAGGTGTACGGATCGTCGAAGTTGACGGTGCGCTTGACCAGGCGCAGCCCGAGTGTGCGCACGTAGAAGTCGACGTTCTCCTGCGGAGAACCCGCCATGGCGGTGATGTGATGGATTCCGAGGACGGAGGGCATGCGTCACCCTTCCCGGCTGCGCTGACGGATCGTGCGCGTGAACACAAGCACCGCGAACAGCAGCACGATGAAAATGAATGCATCCGTCGCGCGAAACGGGGCATGAGGAATGGATGAGAGCGGAAATGGACTGTCGGCGCCCGGCTTGATGACGTGCGGTGCCCGGGCCGCGCCACCCAGCGCATACGCGTGAGAGACCGCGAGGCCGCCAATCGCCACCTGCCACGCAAAGGCGGCGCCGCCGACCGCGTAGAGCCCGGCCGCCAGTCCGCCAAAGGCGAGCAGTCCGATCGAACAGCCCGCGAACGTGACCGCGCCCAACCCGACACCGCCGATGCACACACCGCCGATCGCAACACCGCCACTCGCGATCAATCCACGCGCCACGTCGCCGATCGCAATCCAGCCGGTGGCAATACCGCGACGAAACTGTCCATCCACCGTCGATCCCAGCGCGATGTGAATGAGCGGCAGCCCCAGAAAACTCGCTCGCGAGCGGTACTCCATGTTTTCCCGAAGCAGGCGAGCTCAGCGCTTGCGCGCCGGCTTCCCTTCCGCCAGGAGCGCCTTCTTGGCTGCCGCGAAATCCTTGAGCTTCTGGCCGGTAACCTTTGGGTACTCCAGGTCGAGCGACGCCAGCGTGTCGATGATTGCCGACGCCACCACGATGCGCGTGTACCACTTGTTGTCGGCGGGCACCACGTACCACGGCGCATCCGGCGTCGCCGTCTCGCGGATGGCGTCCTCGTATGCCTGCATGTAGTCCTTCCAGCAACCCCGCTCCGCCACGTCCGCGGCCGAAAACTTCCAGTTTTTCTGCGGATCGTTGAGGCGCTCCAGAAAGCGCTTTTTTTGTTCGTCACGCGAAACGTTCAGAAAGATCTTCCGCACCATGGTGCCGTTGTTGGCGAGATGACGTTCGAAGCCCCGGATGTCCTTGTAGCGCTGCTCCCACAGCTTCTGGCCCGAGGGTTCATCGGGCAGCTTCTGGCTGGCGAGGATTTCCGGATGCACGCGCACCACCAGCACTTCTTCATAGTACGAGCGATTGAAGATGCCGATGTGACCGCGCTCGGGGAGACGTTTCGCGCAGCGCCACAGAAAATCATGATCGAGCTCTTCGGAGTTGGGTTGCTTGAACGACGATACCTCGACGCTCTGCGGGTTGACACCCGACATCACGTGTTTGATGGCACTGTCCTTCCCCGCGGCGTCCATGGCCTGGATCACGACCAGCACCGCATAGCGGTCCTGGGCGTAGAGGCGGTCCTGCATCTCGGCAAGGAGCTCGATGCCTGTGCGCAATGCTTCAATGGCGCGCGGCTTGTCCCCGGCGGTCAGCTTGCCCGTGTCGCCGGGGTCGTAGTCGCGCAGCCGGAACTTCGTTCCGTTGGTGATCCGATACGGACGCGACACCTGCCGCGATTCGTGGAGGGGGTGCTTCATGCCGCCAAGGGTACAAAAAAGACCGCCTCGTCATGAAGCGGTCTTTTTCGCCCGTCGAAACGGCGCCTATGGGTTACTTCTTGAAGTCGATCTTGTTGATGCTCGCCGCGACGGCGTCGAGCGCACTGTTGGTGTCACTCTTGAACTGATCCCACGACGCCGCGCCCTCGTACTTGTAGTCGGCCACCTTGTCGCGGAGGTCGTGGTTACGGTGCTCCGCGTCGTCGATCATCTTCTTGAACTGGTCGCGCATGGACGTGCTCGCGTTGGCGAGATCGCTGCGCTTCTCGGCGATGAGCTTGTCGTTGTCCACGACCTTCTTGTTCACGTCGTCGCGGAAGTGCGACCAGTCGTTCTGCCAGTCGACAGTTCCCTCATGCTGGACTTCATTGAGGTGCTGCTCCGCCTTGTTGACGTCCTCCTGCTTCTGGGCGATGTCGTGCTGCGCGTCCTGCTGTTCCTTGGCAACATCCTGCTGCTCGTTACGCTGCTCTTCAGCGAGCTCCTGTTTCTGTTCCTGAACGTTGCCCTTGGCGTCCTGAACCTTGGACTGATGCGACCGGCTGCAGCCGCCGGTGAACATCATCAACCCGGTCAGCGCGAGAGCGACGCTGCTCGCGCACGACCCTTTCTTTGTCCATATCATGATGGCCTCCTAATGTGTGTGATGGGGGTTACTGCAAAGATAAGCGAGTCGCCGGGGGGAATGAATCGGTTGAAGTGTGTACCGTTGTGGGACGATGGGCAGCGACACCTATTTCCTTACAGGGTTCTACCACGCCGGTCTCCGGTCGTCGCGCACAGGACCGCCCCCCAAAAAAGAACGCCCGGGTCGTGAAGACCCGGGCGTTCCCGAAATGCCGCTAATGCAGTAAGTCGAAACTTACTTCAGAAGCACCATCTTGCGCGTATCGTTGAACTTCCCGGCCGTCAGGCGATAGAAATACACGCCCGAGCTGACCGCATTGCCACGATTGTCGACACCATTCCAGGTGAAGCTGTGGCTGCCCGTCGCCTGCACGCCGTCAACCAGCGTACGAACCAGGGCACCGCTCGCCGAGTAGACGTTCAGCGTCACGCGCTCGCTCGAAGGCAGCGAGAAGCGGATGGTCGTCTCCGGGTTGAACGGGTTGGGAACGTTCTGATCCAACGTGATCTTCGCGCCCGGCAGACGGACATCCGCCACGGGCGAGAGATACTCGTTGTCACCTTCGATAACGCCGATCTTGTAGCGGTAGGCACCGCCCGCGACCACCGAGTTGTCGACGAACGAGAACTTGCCGTTTTCGGGCGCGTTCACAGTCGTCAGGGTCCGGAAGTCGTCGCCACGGCCGTTGGCGCGGTACACGTTGACGAACTTGGCATCGGCCAGCGACGAGTAGAAGCTCGCCTGAACCTTGACGCCGCCGTTGGTCGGAATCGCGTTGAAGCCGGAAATGGCAACCGGAACCGGGTTGCTGCACGCGTCATGCCAGCCCATATCGCCGAAGGCCCAGAACGTCAGGTCGACGGTGTTGTGCAGGCTGTTGTTGATCGCGGGCTCCATGAGCAGGTTCTGGTACGCGCTGGTATCCCAGTGCGACAGCGACGAACCGCTCTGGAACGGATTCGGCGTGAAGATCTGAACGTGGTTCAGAGCATCCGCGCCGGACTTGTTGCCCGTGTTGTCGAAGCCGAGCGTCACGTTGACAGGACCGCCCACCATCGCCGCCTTGAGCGAAACGCCGTCCGCCTGCGAGAGGCTGACGACAGGAATCACGATCGACGCGTCGAAGCCGCCCAGCGCAGGCGCCGGACCGGCCGCGTTGTTCAGGATGATCACGGCAATCGCACCCGAGCCCTGGGCCAGCAAGGCCTTGGACACGAACGTGCAGGTACCGCGATCGATGACCGCGATGTTGCCGTTGATGGCGCCGCCGTTGACGAGCGCCGAGCAGGCGTCGCTGTTCGGGGCCACGCCGTCGTCGGCGAGAACGCAGTTACCCGTGACGCTGAACGTCGGCGGGCCGAAGTTCGCGAGACCGAGGAGGTAGCTCGGCGCCAGCGGACCGCCGGCGTTGACCCACATCTTGGCCACGCCGGTCAGCACAAACGGCGCATGGCCGGTCGTGCACGGACCCGTGAACACCACGTTGTTGGGATTGATCGCTGACGCAGCGCGCTCGGCGTTGGTCATGACGTCCCACTGCTTGTTCGTCGTGTTGTCGTGCATGAGGCGCTCGAACACGGTCGGGAACGGCGGTGAACCGGGCTCAACGCCCGTCGCGCCCAGGCTCGACGTGAAGCCGAGACCGTGGCCCATTTCGTGCAGAATGACAGGAAGCATCTCCGTGTTGGTTCCTTCGTTGCCGTCGAAACCGTAGTACCAACCAACGCCGCCCAGGCACGACGCCTGGCCGTTGAGGTTGCTGTTGAAGGTGATGTTCATGTCGTTCGTCGAGCCACCATCGAGGTCCACGTTGGCAAGCTTGTTGGCCTCGCACATCACGTACCACGTGTTGGCCAACGGAGCACCGACGAAGTCACGATACAGACCGTTGTTCGACGTCGAGCCGAGAACCGCGCTCGTCGCCGTGCACGTCTGCGGATCCATCTTCGCGTTGACGACGATGGTGATGTTGCTTGTCAAGAGACCGGCCCAGATGTCGGCAGCCTTCTGAAACACGTTCAGGCGCAGCTGACCAAGGGTCGTGCCCGGGTTGCCACCCACAGGAGCGGCCGGCGTGTTGTCATTAAGACCTTCGTTCACGCCGTCCTGGTTGTTGATGATGATCGTGGTGGCATTGGAAAGCGAAGCAACTGCGAGCAACAGGAGCATGGACAATACCAGAATGCGTCGCATTACTTCACCTCCGGTCCGGTGGGAGTCTTCGTGTCGGTCATCGTATTAACGAAGGCCTTTTCGCCATTGACGCACACGGTCTGTTTGCCGTTTTCGCCAACGCGCATCACCATCACGTCACCATAGCGGCCGGCCGTGTCGAGAAACACGGTGCCATCGGGACGCGTGGTCTGGTTCAAGCCTTCGCTGTCGTGACGCAGAAGATTTTCCATGTCCGGATCGAGCGTCAATACGGCGTCTTCGGTCGGCGTGGAAGTCACGTTACCGTCCGCATCCAGGTACATCCGCATGGCGGCACCCGGATTCGACGTGAGCGTGGATTGCACAGCGGATTCGAAGGTATGAGCAGGCGACATCGCAATGACTGTCGCGACGCTCATTAGAAGCAGTAATACAGTAACCCCTACCCGTCGTTGTGATCTCATGGGACTCCCTTTCAGGCTAGAGTTAACGGGTACCAAGCCATAAAACGGGTACTGCGGAGATTAGAAATCATATCATGTGTCGGTACTTCATTGTATAAGGGATTTTGCCAGTGGGCGCTGGCCCGGGCCGGGGCCCGATCAGGCAGGGTTTGGGCAGCCCGGAAATGGCCGTGCCCTCGTTCCATCGTGAGCCGTATACTCCCCGCCATGACGACTCACCGCGTGCTGGCCGTGATGGCCTTCGTATTGATGGGAGCGAGCCAGGGACAGGCCGCCGGCGAGGCGCCCAGGAGCGACGTGCCCGGCTGGGTGGCCCATGTGATCGAAGCGTACGGCGGCGAGAAGGCGCTGCGCGCCGTGCATGGCTACCACGCGACCGGCAACCAGTGGGCCGCGCAGCTCGACAAGCCCATTCACACCGACCGCTGGTTCGCGCGACCGGACCGCCTGCGACTCGACCTCGACTATCCCGATCACCACGAGCTGCGGCTCACCAACGGCGCCGAAGGCTGGTCCGGTTCGACGAGCGACGATCTCACGCCCGCCAATGCGATGAAGCTCCAGGCCATGCGACTGCAGACCGTGCGCCTCGATCTGCCGCTGCGCCTCGTCGAGCAGAGCGACAAGATCGAATCGCGGGAGCCCGACGAAAATGGCCGCATCGTGCTGCGGCTCCCCATCGATGAAGGGCTATATATCGACTACCACATCGATCCCAAGACCTGGCTCATCACGCACGCCACCACCGGCATGCCGGCCATGGAATTCTCCGCCGACTACGCCGATTTCCAGAAAGTGAACGGCGTGCTCGTGCCCTACCAAGGTGGTCTTCGCGGGCACCACCATGACGTCGAAATTCCAGGTGACGAGCTTCGAGTGGGATCCGAAGAATCTGGAGACCCAGCTCACGCCCGCCGCGGCCAAAAAACCGTAGCTGCTAATTCCGGAACAACGCCTTCACGTTTCCCCACGACGCGACTCTCGTCGCCAGTGGCGCGCTCAAGTTGATCTGCAGGATCCCGCTCACATCGTTCCCGTCGTAAGACGACGTGAAACGGCACAGCACGGCACCGTCACTGCCATCGTCCGGCAATGGTGTGGACACGGGCGGTCCAGCCGGGTCGAGCAAGGCCCCACCCACAACCGCCGGTTGCCACGGCAGTGCATTGAGAGCCTGATTGTCGTCGCTGAGCGATGACGGATCCAGTGCCGCCGGAATGTGGACGAGATCGAGTTGCACCAGTGACATCGGCAACGGATTCGCATCGCTTACCTGCAGTGTGAACGACGGCCGGTCACTTTTCCGCGCGGTCTGCGGTGCCACCGGCGGCGGCGTCGATTGCCACAGGATCGTGAAGGTCGGCGTCTGCGTGACCGTACAGTCCGGCACCGTGGGATTGAGGTTGGACGGTTGCTTGAAGAACGTGAGGTTCGCGAGCTGCACCACCATGGGATTGTGCACGTCGACCGCGCACTTGAACTCCACGCTCACCTTCTCGTTCTTGTTGACGTTGTCGAGGTCAGTGACGACGAACGTGTCCATGGTGTTGTTGCCGTTGGGTTGGACTGCCGGGATGCCGAGCACGTTCGACGAGCCGCCCTCAAAAATGAAATTGTGTACCGGTGTATTGCTCAGGAGTTCCATCTTCATGGTCTGGGCTCCATTGACGCAGGACTTGCCGGTGACAACCGCATCGATCTGGATGGCCGGCGCGCAGCCGAGGGCGAGCACTCCGCAGGCGCCTGCGGTGAGCAGAAGACGTTCGAGTGATAGCGAGAGGCGCATGATATAAACCTCCGTCATGAGACCGAAAGGCGGACGATCATCCGGAATCCGGCCAGTTTTTGTGGTCCTTCTTAATAAGTAAATCCCGGGGTGGATAGAACCGAACAGGCGACCGCAAAGAATTCGGAGCGCTACCGCAGAAAAGAAGGCGACCTCAACTTTTTTTACGGTATTACGACTTTTCCAACCTATATATTGCCGATTGAGGGAGTATGTAACGCCCCGATTATCGAAGGAGAGACCCATGAAACACGCGTATGCAGCCCATCGCAGACACCCTGCGGCTGCCCCGGGTAAAGCGTGGATTCCGGTTCTGATGCTGTCGGTTGCGCTCGTGGCACTCGCGTGCGGATCGAGCGGCGGCGGCTATGGCAACCCGACCAATCCCGGCGGCGGAGGCGGTGGTGGCGGCGGCGGCACGAAGGAATTGAACTCCGGGAATATTGCTCCCGGAGCTTCGTTCTCACACACGTTCGCCACGGCCGGCAGTTTCGCCTATCACTGCAACTTTCACTCGGTGATGAAAGGGACTGTGACCGTCAGCGCGTCCGCACCCAGTTCAGATGTACAGGTGAACATTACGAGCAGCAGCGCGCCTTTCCCCGGCGCCACCGTGAAGACGGGCGGCAAGGTGACATGGAAGAACAACACGGGGATGACGCACACAGTCACGAGCAACTAGCTCCGTGCGGTGCGTGCTAATTGCGCGGCGAGAGCTGGCGCTGAATGGCGTGTGCGAAGCGCCTGGGGGCCTCGGGATGTCGCGCCAGGTACAGAAGCGGCTCGAAGATCTCGAGCTCCATGAGCACGAACTTTCCGTCGTGGATGACGCCGTCCACGCGCGCATAGGTGGGTAGTGCGGGTGCTGCCGTAATGCAGGCCCGCGCGCCCGCGATCCAATCTTCGGTCACATTCGCGTCCTCGTCGGTCCCGCCGTAATCGAACTGCACGCGGTATTCGCCCTGCTTCGCACGCTTGCGGATGGCGTGGCTGAAAACGCCGTCGAAGAACAACAGCGAGAGCTCCCCGTCGCTCATGATTTCCGGCAGGAACGGCTGGATCAGGAGATCGCGGTCCGCGAGGATCTTCGCCACATCGTCGTGATGCTTCGCGGCGTCTTCAAGACGAAATCGATGCGTGAGATACGCCGAGCCCGAGATGCTGGGCTTGATCACGATCTCGTCCCATCCCTCGGCACGCGCCAGTGCCGCCACATCGGCGCGCTCGCCGCGCTTCACGACCACCGTGGGTATCACCGAGACGCCGGCCGCGGCCAGCTCGCGCAGGTAGCGCTTGTCGAAATTCCACTCGATGATCTCGCGTGCATTGATCATGCGCACGCCGCTTCGGATGCGCGCCTCGAGCCACGCCCGGAATTCCACCAGCCGCGAGAAATAATCCCACGGCGTGCGGAACACAAGCGCGTCGAACGCGAGCCAGTCGACGGTGGCGTCGCTCCACACGGCGGGTTGGGAATCGATGCCGATCGCGGTGAGCGCGTCAACGAGGAGCAGATCGTCTTTGTAGAGGTTGGGCCACGCCGCGCTGGTGATGAGAGCGATACGCGGGCGGCTCAATGCTTGCCCTCGATCGGACTTGTCGTTTTGGGGCCCTCGCTGGCGCTGAGAATGCTCTGGAGCACCTCATTATAGTAGGGCTTCTCCTTGAGGCTCGCATACTCGCCCGGGAACAGCACCGCGGTGAGCTCCACCGCATGATCGTTGAAATTGCTCAGTACGAGCGCACAGCGCTGGCCGTCGGTGAGACGCAAATTGTCGATCATCGGAAAATCGAAGAAGCTCACCGTGAAGGTGACCACCTTGGTCTGGCGCCCCTGGTTCGGGTCCGGCGTTTCCACGCTGAGGCTCACCGTCACTTCGCGATTGATGCGATCGACTTGCACGATATCGATGGCGAAACCGGTTTCGACCCCGTCCAGCGTCATCGTCTCGGGGTCGAGGGACGTGCCGTCAGGATCACTGGAGAGATCAACGGTGCGATCGAAGCGCTTCCCCACGCCTTCCAGCACGATCATCTGCTTGCGCGCGATCTCGCGCGCCACATTCTCGAGCCGCTCCTTGTACTCCGCAAACTCTTCCTTGCGCGCGCCCGCCGGGGCGGTCTCCTCCGAGTGACGGATGCGCCTCGTCAGGTCGAGGAAGAGCGGCTTCAGGTTGAGCGACTCATGGAAGTTGTATGCAAGAAGCTCGAGGCTCAGGACATCGTTGTTGATATCATTCTTGTCGGAACTGAGAAACGACGAAATGATCGAGACCAGCATGTCCTTGCGCAGCGCGCTTTCAGATTCTTCGCGCCGGCTCATGAGCTCGGAGTAGAGGCGCACGTTGGTCTCGACCGCCTGCCGGCGGTCGAGCCTGCTCGAGGTGATGAAGCCGAACATGGCGATGGCGAGCGCTGTCAAGGCTCCGCCCATCGGGGCCAGCAGGATCTGCATCTTGTCCCAGTTGTCTTTGCGCCGGTGCGACTCGATGCGCTCTTCTGGCGCTTTGATCTCGACGTCGGCCATTGCCTATTTCCGGCGCACGGTGAGCTTGCCGTCCTTTTCTTCAACCAGAAGATCGTAGCGGGTGGGCTCTTTGTACGAGAACACCTCGAGGGTCGCCGTCTTCTTGCCGAGGAACACGGTGAGCGTGCACTTGCCTTCCGCCTTCACCATGACCTTGTAGGAACCGACCTTGTCACACTTCACCGAGTCGATGGGCGCGGGCGCTTCCTTGGGATCCTTGGGATCTTTGGGCGCGGCCTGCACCGTGATGAGTGTGTTTTCGGCCGCGGGCTTGCCCGCAATCTTCACGTCGCCGAACAGACGCCCGGCGTATGCGCTCGTGGCTCCCAGCGCAATCAACATCAAAGCCGCGGTTGCGTGCTTTCGCATGTTCAATTCCTCCCTGCTGTGGAAAATCGGGGCGGCGTCGGGCCGGGCGTAATTGTGCTGGCCCGGCCCGAGACATCCTAGCAGACCAGCGCGCGCGCGCCAATCAGAGGCATTGGGGAATTATTTCTCGCAGTTGCAGTCGGTTCCCGCGTACTCGTCGTGGAGCTTGACCCAGCTCTGTCCGTCAGTCTCGTCGCGGCCCCTGGGAACGATGTCGAGATAGTTGTACGCGGTGTTGAGCAGATCGATCCCGCGCGCGTACGCCGAATAGGTGTGAAAGATCTGCCCCGACTCATCGCGGCAAAACACGCTCACGCCTTCGCGCTCGGACTGATGCGGATCCTGCATCGCGAAGTTGTAGAATACCTTTCCCTTCTTCATGTCGGCCTCCGAGAAGGACACCCCGTAGTCGAAGTTGAAAGGACCGTCGCCCGACGAGACCCATTGGAACGTCCAGCCCATGCGCTTCTGGAACGCCTTGATCTTGTCCATGGGCGCACGCGATACCGCGATCATGCTGACATCGCGGGCGTTCAGGTGCGCGATGACGCCGTTGAAGTTGTCGGCCCAGAACGAGCAGCCGAAGCACGCAGCGTCCTCGGTCCACGAGGTGTCCGGCGTCGCCGCCTTCGGATGGAACATGGCGTGATAGACGACAAGCTGAGTGCGCCCCTCGAAGAGATCCGCGAGCGTGCGCTTGCCGGTGGCGGTATCGAACTCGTAGTTCGCCGTCACCCTTTCCCATGGCAGGGCCCGGCGCGCTGCGGAGAGCTCGTCGCGCAGGCGCGTGAACTCCTTCTCCTTCTTCAAGAATGTGGTGCGCGCGGCGATCCAGTCGTCGTGCGAGACAACTTTGTGTCTTGTGATTCCGCTCTCCGTTTTCATGTCCTCACCGCTCCTTCGTGTTTTCGCACTGCTTGCAGTCGGAGTTTGTACCTGTTTGAACTGCGGGTTTTCTGATTACGAACCGCGCGGCGACAAATGTCGCCAGCCCGCCGGACGAAACGGCGGCCAGCGCGAGCACGGCTGTTCGCATCATGCATATCGGACACATGTTGATCTCCTTCCCAAGGTGCGCGCTGTCGCGCGCCGCTTACTCGTGCTCGAGGAATTCCTTGAGCCGGCCGAGTGCGTCATCCCACTGTTTCGATATCAGCTCGAGATAGTCGTGCACGTCGTCGAGCCGCGCCGGCTCGAGCTCCCAGATGCGCTCGCGTCCGCGGCGCCGGCTGCGCACAAGGCCGGCTGCCGAAAGCACCTCGAGGTGCTTGGTGATGGCCTGCCGCGATACATCGGAGCCCTCCGCGAGCCGCGTAATCGATCCCGGCCCGCGCGACGATAACCTCGTGACCAGCCCGAGGCGTGTCTCGTCGCCGAGGGCGGCAAAGAGCGGCGCCGCCTGGCGGGGATGGAGGCGCGAACGCGCTCCCACCCGCACCATCGGCCCCAGCCGCTTGCGTGACGATGCCGTGCTACTGTTCGACATAGCGCTGAAGCTTGAGGATCTGACCTTCCCAGCCTGCGGTGTTCTTGCGAAACGCCTCGTCGCGGCGGTCGGCCGGAATCCCGTCGAAGCCCGACTCCGTCACCGTGAGCAGTGTCCCGCCGTTGTCATCCTGCAGGCGGAACTCGACGAGCGTCTTGGGCTCGGTGGAATAATCGCGCTCCGGCTCGCATGCGTACGGATGCCAGCGATACGAGAAGAGCGTCTCGGGTTCGATTTTCTCCACCGTGTACTCGACCAGAATGTGTCCCTTGCCGGAAACGGGGTGTTTGCCACGCACCGTCTTCCCGGCCTGGAAGGGCCCGTCCAGCGTGATGCCGAACCACTGGCCAAACTCGACGGAGTTGGTGAGTGCCTGCCACACGCGCTTCCGCGGGGCCTTCAGAGCGATCTGTCGTTCAATTCGATCCATTGTTGTTGCGGTCATATGCAACCTCCTGATTGCATGTTACGACACGCAACCAGACGGTTGCAAGAGGAAATTTGCGGAAAATTGCGGGAGCTGGATTGCGGGGAGCGCCTACGGCTTCGCGGATGCCGACTGGAGCTGCTTCAAGACCTCGCCCAGGCGCTGGAGCTCGGTGCCGTAGCGCGCCCAGTCGCCGGCGCGCTGCGCTTCGATGGCGCGCTGGTAGATGTCGGAAGCGCTGCGCACGAGGTTGGCGACACTCGCGGTCTGCAGTGGAGCTTCGGTGCCGGCCGGCACCTCCGAGGCGGAGGCGGCTTCACCGCGGAAGAGCAGCGTTATTGCCGCCTCCAGCGTCTCGCCCATCACGACCTGGTTCTGGTACGCCACCACTACGCGCTTGAGCTCCGGAATACGGCCACCCTGCGCGCGCAGGTAAATGGGCTGCACGTAGATGAGCGATTCTTCGATTGGAATCACGAGGAGGTTCCCCCATACCACATCCGAGCCGTGTTGGTCCCACAGCGTGAGCAGGGTCGAGATGGCGGTGTCCTGGTTGATGCGGTTCACGATCTGGTTGGGGCCGTAGACCAGGCTCTGCTTGGGAAGCCGGTACACCACGAGCTCGCCGTAGTGCGGCGCGTCATTGCGCGCCACCATCCACGACGCCAGGTTGTCCTTCCCCCTGGGTGTAAAGGGCACCATGTAGATGTACTCTGCGTTCTTCTCGCCCGGCAGCCGCATGATGTTGTGGCGCAGAAAGGGATCGTGCGTCTGTTCCTCGTTGGGGATGGGGCCCGGCTTCTGCCACTGGTCTTCGCGGTGATAGAAGGTCGCGGGCTCGTCCATGTGATAGGTGGCGTAAAGATCGCTCTGGGCCCGGAACATCGCCTCGGGATAACGAAGATGCGCGCGCAGATCAACCGGCATCTCGTCGAGCGGATGGAAAATCCCCGTAAAAATCTTGGACAGTGTCTGCACCAGCGGATCGTGCGGATCGGCGATGTACGCGGTGGTGCTGCCGTCGTAGGCGTCGATCACCACCTTCACACTGTTGCGCATGTAGTTGATCCCGTTCGCGAGCGGCTGCGCGTAGGGATAGCGCGTGGTCCGCGTGTAGGCATCGAGAATCCATACCAGCCGGCCCGAATCGTCGATCACGAGGTAGGGGTCGCTGTCGAACATGAGAAACGGCAATGCTGTCTGGGCACGCTCGAGAACATTGCGGATATACATCACGCGGCTCTGGTTGGTGATGTCGCTCGAGAGCAGCACCTTCATGGAGCGGAAATACATCGCGAACAGAAGCCGGCGCGGCCACGATCCGACCTGGATGCCTCCCTTCCCCTGGTAGGACGTGTACACATTCTCGTCACCGGAGGGATAGTCGAACTCGCGCTGCCCGGTGTTGGCGACCACCCACGAATTCGTCATCTCGCCGAAGTAGATCTCGGGGCGCGTCACCTTCATGGACACCGTCGACACCGGCGGCAGGTCCTTCACGAACAACACCGGCAAACCTTCCGCCGTGCTCTCGTTGACGGGGCCGAGCGTGAGCCCCATGCCGTGCGTGAAGGTGAGACGCTCGTTGATGAACGTGCGCGTGGGCAGCGACCTCGGGTTGAGCTCGCGCGGCGAGAGCAGCACCTGGCGATAGCGACCATCGATGTGGTAGCGGTCGTCGTCCACCGAAATGAAATCGTAGTAGGTTCGAATCTCCTGCAGCTGGCCGAAGGTCTGGAGCAGCGGATCGCGGTCCCACACGCGAATGTTGTCGACAGTCTCGCGATTGCCAACGATGTCCTTCTCCGTGAGGCGCGCCTCGCCGGTGAGGTCGCGGGTGACCACGCTGTCGAGGCCCCATGCACGTCGCGTGGCGGCGATGTGCCGGGTGAGCTGGGGCGTTTCTTTTGACAGCTCATTGGGTGCTACCACGAAGCGATTCACCAGCGCGGGATAAATGCCCACCGCCACGATCCACACCGCGGCGTAGATGGCCGTGGCGGTGATGATCGAGCGCAACAACCGCGGACCGCGTGCACCCACCAGCACGATGACGGCACCCACCAGTGCGGCCACGGCGGCGAGCCGCATGCCAAGGAGCGATCCGTGCAGGTTGGCGTAGCTCGCACCCACCAGCGGGCCGGTGTTGGAATACAAGAGTCCGGGCATGCGCACGAACACGAGGCGCACGGCGGTCAGCACGAACAGGAGCGCCACCAGCACGGCAATGTGCATGCGTGCGCGGCCCTCGATGCTGGCCGCTCCCCGGATCAGGTTGATGTCGCGCCGGAATGCGTGCACGAACGTCGCCATGACCAGCGACATGACGGTGAGTGCGGTGAGGAGCCGGAGGAGTGCAGTGATCACGGGCATCGTGAACACGTAGTAGCTCACGTCGCGGCCGAAGACGGGATCGACAGCGCCGAACGCTGTCGGGTGCAGGAAGCGCAGGACGAGGAGCCACGCCCCCGACGAGATGATCCCGATGATCACGGCGATGAACCACGTGGCCGGTCCGAGGACGCGCCGCGCCGTACCCACGAGATCGAACTTCCCGACTTCGACAACGCGCGGGCCCGTCACTCCGCCGCGGAGCGCGACGCTCAGGTTGACGCGCAGAAAAATGAGTGCGAAAAGACCGGCGATGGCGCCGAGCAGGAGGCGCGCCGTGTAGCTCAGCTCGTAGACGCGCGCGAAGCCGAGATCCTTGAACCAGAGCCAGCTCGCGATGGGCGCAACCAGCCCGGGCAGGAAGATAAACAGCAAGAACGCGGCGAGCGCGTAGCGGATGATGCGGGGCGGAGCGCCGCGGCGGCTTCGCGGGGGACGAAAGCGCGGGAACATGTTGGGAACGCTACCACGAACCGGCCCGGCGCGTCGTCAACATCCGCAGAGGAGCGCCGGCGATGTTGCGGAACGCAAGAAGGATGAGGTGATTAGCGGACGCGCTTGAAGTCGATAAAGCCGCGTTCGACGTTGGTGCTGACCAGGCGTACGCGCAGCTGGCTGCCCACGTGCAACCGGTCGGTTCCGTTGTCGAGCCGGCCCTCTACGATCGGATGGAGCAAACGCACCCAGGTTCCCTTGTCGGACATGCCGGTGACGATGCCGTCGAACTGCTCGCCGATGCGCGATTGCAGCAGAATCGCGGCCGCGGACTTGGCAACCTGTCGCTCCACTTTCTGTGCTGCATCTTCGGCCTGGGTGCAATGCCGCGCGAGCATCTCGAGCTCGTCGTCGGTATACGGTTGGGAACCGCCCGCGAGCGACGCCTTGACGAGTCGCTGCGTGATGAGATCGGGATAACGGCGGTTGGGTGCCGTGGAATGCGCGTAGTCCTTGACCGCGAGGCCGAAGTGCCCGCCCGCGTCGTCGCCCGGCCGCTCCACCACGTATTCCCCCGCACCCAGGAGCTTGATGACGGCGAGCGACAGATCGGGAAAGCGCAGCGGGTCCGCGGCCTTGGCGGCCACGAGAAACTGCTGCAAGGCCTTTGCGTCAGGGTCTGCCGGAAGGTGCGTTCCACGCTCCTGCGCCAGGGCCACGATGCCGTCCCACTGGCGCGGAACCCGGACCACGCGTCGCACCGATGAAAACTTGTTCGACTCGAGGAAGCGCGCTGTCACGCCGTTGGCGGAAATCATGAAGTCTTCGATGATGTCTTTCGCACGATTCTTGACGTTCTCCTCGAGGCCGGTGATCTCGTCGCCGTGGAACACCGGTTGCGCTTCGATGGTCTCCAGGGTGAGCGCGCCAAGCTTGTGGCGCAGCTCTTTCATCTTCTGCGCGGCCGCGTCCTGCAGGCGCAGGTTCTCCTCCAGGCCCGTGACCGAAGCCAATGCGTCCGGCGCCGGGCCGGTTCCCTCCAGCCACGCCGCGACGCTGTTGTACGCGAGCTTGGCGCGGTTGCGCACGTCGGCGCGGTAGATTTCGGAGCCGGTGAGGGATCCGTCCGCCGCGATCGTCATGTCGATCACAACCGCCATGCGGTCGGCGTCGTGATTGAGCGAGGTGAGATCGGTGGAAAGTTTCTCCGGCAGCATCGGAAAAATTTCCGCAGCCGTGTACACAGACGTGGTGTTCTTCTGCGCGTGCTCGTCCAGCGCAGAGGCTTTTGGAACCAACGCGTCGACGTCCGCAATCGCGACCAGGATGCGAACCGAACCGCCGGCCACCGGCACGGCGACACTGAGCTGGTCGAGATCGCGCGAGTTGTCGTTGTCGATCGAGCACCAGAGGAGTGAGCGCAGATCGCGCGTCGATGCGCCGTCGGGGGCAGCGGGCGTGTGAATGCTATCGAGCTGCGCCAGTGCGTCGGCCGGGAAATCAGGGTCCAGCCCGCGCTCGATCATTACCTGGTGGGCAATGCGCTGGAGAATGGGACGGTGCTGGGTGTCGCGCGGGTTGGCCATGGGTCGTGGCATTGTAGCAGATGCGGCGCATGTCTCCCAGTCGCTCGCACCTGCCGCTCCCCGCGACTAGAAACGCCCTTCATCCACGTCCTTGATGAAGCGGATGACGCCCTCCATGTACGTCCCCTGATCGTCGTACATCGCGAGGTGGCTCCCGTTCGCGCAGTAGAGATAGCGTCCGTGCCCCACCTGCTTTGACATCATCTCCATGTGTTTCGGGTCCATGGTGTCGTATTGCGCGCCGATCACCAGCGTGGGCACCGTGATCCTGGGAAGATCGGCCATGCGGCTCCACGTCGCGAGCTTGCCCTGTGCATCGAGCTCGCTCGGCCCCTGCATCGGAATGTAGACGGCGGGATTCATGTGCTTGAACGCGCGCAGAAACGGGTCCGGCCACTGCGCGTACGGCAAGCGCAGGATGTGCTTTTCGTAGTGGTTCGGGATCAACAGCTCCATGTAGCGCGGATTTTCGTAGTCCTTCTTCGCTTCCATGGCCATGAGCTCGCTCAAGACGGCGGGATCCATCGTCGCCTTGAACACAGTCTTCGCATACGCGCTATACGCGGGAATGTCAGACATCATGTTGGAGATGACGAGGCCCTTCGGATTCTGCTGATACTTGAGCGCGTACTCCATGGCGAGCAGGCCGCCCCACGAATGGCCGAGGAGATAGAAGTTGTCCTTGTCGAGATGGAGGGCCTGTCGCACCTGCTCGACTTCGTCGACAAAGCGCGCCGTGTCCCACAAGGACGAGTCCGTCGGTTGATCGCTGTAGTACGAGCCGAGCTGGTCGTAATAGTAATATTCGATACCCTCTTGGGGCAGAAAGCTGTCGAAGCACTCGAAGTATTCGTGGGTGAAGCCGGGGCCGCCGTGGAGGAGCAGGAGCTTGATGCGTGGGTTGTTGCCGACGCGCTTGGTCCACACGTGAAAGGTACCCTTCGGCGTATTGACGGCGATCACCTTGACGCCGCCGTCCCATGCGTCGTCGCGACCCGTCGAGTCGAAATAGCTCCGCGTCTGCGCGTGCTGCTCCGGGGCGGGCTTGCGCACACAACCGGCCGCCGCCAGCACCGCCATCATCGCGATCAGAATTCTTTTCATATGAAATCGATGCCCTCCACTGTGAGGCCACCATGGTAACGGGCGGTGCGTGCAGTGTTGAGAAAAAAAGAAGGCCGGCGTTGCGTGGAAATCGCCGCGCACAGGTGCTACGATGGCGGCCTTCCCCAACTCAAGACGAACGGAGAGATGGCATGACCAGGTCCTCGTGGTGGATGTCGGTTCTTCTGGGTGCAGCGTTTGTAATGACAGCTCACAGCTCGGTGCGCGCGGCGGAGCCCATTCGCCTCGAGCTCGATGCCAGCGACGCCGGGCGCAGCCTCTTCCACGGCCGCCTGCACATTCCGGTTCAGTCCGGCGCGGTGACGCTTGTGTATCCGAAGTGGATTCCCGGCGAACACGGACCCACCGGCCCCATCACCGATTTCGGCGGCCTGGTGGTTTCGGGCGGTGGCAAGACGCTGGCGTGGAAGCGGGACGGCGCCGACATGTACGCCTTTCACATCGATGTTCCGCAGGGCGTCAGCGCGCTCGATGTGTCCTTCGATCAATTCGGCGCCACTTCCAAGGAAGGCTTCAGCTCGGCCTCTTCGTCGACGCCGAACCTCGCCATCATCGCGTGGAACCAGTTTCTGCTCTACCCCGAGGGGGCGAACAGCGACGACGTCGCCTTCGCCGCGAGCATCACGCTGCCCGACGGCTGGCAGTGCGCGACCGCGCTGACCACGAAAACGCACTCAGGCTCGCGTCACGACTTTGAGCCGGTGTCGCTTACCATGCTTGTCGACTCGCCCGTGTTGATGGGCCGTTACTTCCGCGTGGTGCCGCTCGACAACAGCGCGCGGCCGGTGGAATGGGACATTGCGGCCGACAGCCCGGAAGCGCTGGCGGTGGCGCCGGCGAGCGAGGCCGCCATGAAGGGCCTCGTGCGCGAGGCCGACGCGCTCTACGGCGCGCGCCACTACAACCACTATAATTTTCTCTTCACGCTCAGCGATCACGTCGCGCATTTCGGCCTCGAGCACCATCAGTGCAACGACACGCGCCTCGCCGAACGCACATTGATCGACGAGAAGCTCCGCCCGGCGCTCGAGGTGCTGGCCCACGAATACATGCACTCGTGGAACGCGAAGTACCGCCGCCCCACCGGCCTTGCGACTCCCAACTACCAGGTGCCGATGGACGGCAACCTGCTCTGGATCTACGAAGGTCTCACGCAATATCTCGGGTGTTTGCTATCGGCGCGCAGTGGCATCTGGACGCCGGAGTACTACCGCGAGATGCTCGCCTACAACGCCGCCTACCTCGACCACTCGCGCGGGCGCGACTGGCGGCCGCTGCAGGACACGGCCGACGCGGCGCAGCTTCTGTATGAAGCGCCGGACGCGTGGGCCATGGCGCGGCGCGGCACCGACTTCTACGACGAGGGTTGGATGTTGTGGCTCGACGTCGACACGCGCATCCGCGAGATGTCGAAGGGAAAGAAGTCGTTGGATGATTTCTGCCGCGTCTTCCACGGGGGGAAAAGCGGACCGCCCGAGCTCAAGACCTACACCCTCGATGACGTGGTGGCGACGCTCAATACCATTGAGCCGTACGACTGGCGCTCATACTTTGCGCAGCACGTGACCGCCGCGACCCAGCATCCACCCTTCGACGGCATCACGCGCGGCGGCTGGAAGCTCGTCTACAACGACAAGAAGAACGACTACGAGGAGCTGCGCGAAGGGGCGGAATGGAAACGAATCGACGCTTCGTACTCCATCGGCATCCGCGTCAAGGACGACGACGGCTCCATTATAGATGTAACGCCCGACCTGCCCGCATGGAAGGCCGGCGTCGGTCCGGGTATGACGCTCGTCGCCGTCAACTCGCGCAAGTATTCGAGCGCTGTGCTCAAAGATGCGATCGCCGCCACCAAGACGTCGAAACAGGCGATGACGTTGCTCGTCGAGAATCGCGACTTCTTCAACACCTACACGCTCGACTACCACGACGGCACTCGTAACCCGCACCTGGAAAAGAGCGGCTCGACAGATATGCTGTCGCGCATGCTCGCCGCGCACCGCAAATGATCCCGCCGCGCAGAGCAATCGCGTTGATCCCGCTGTGTCTGATGCTCCCCCAAATAACGGGGTGTTCGTCGACGCGTTTTGTTCCCACCGACACGGTCGTCGCGGAGCAGAAACCGAAGCTCGACAGGCCGCCCGGCCTCTCCATCGCGGGCTACACGACAAAAGACGGCGCCAACCATCCGTTCCATGGAACTGTCACCATGGAGGGCGAGTCGTTCGTCTTTCACCCGGACGTGTCGTCAGAGGAACTGGCCGACACCACGGCGGCCGCGCGAGCAAAGCGCGAGCCGTTTCGTGTGCCGCGCGCCGAGGTGACGGAGCTCAACAGCTACCACCGCACGCACCCGCTGCTGATCATCGGCGTGTGCGCGGCGATCGCCGCGGGAGTTATCTGGCTGGGAGATAGCACCAGCGGCAACTAGCCCGCCATGTGCCCGCGCGGGCCTCTCGCACCCCGGCACAAACAAAGAGGCCGCCCCACGAGCGAGCGGCCTCTTTTCTTGCGGCAAAGCGGGCTGATCTAGCGGTAGAGCGCCTTGACCTTGCCCCACGTCGAGGGCTCGGTCTTGAGCGGGCACTCCGCGATGTCGATGTGGATACTGAACATGACACCGGTGACGACGTACGCCGCGTCGCGGTTGTACACGAAGATCTGGTTTTGTGAACAATGCAGCAACGACGTGACGTCGACTGTCGCCGTGTTCTCGGTGGCATAGCTGCCGCCGGTAATCGGAAGCGCCACGCCGTTGAGATACACTCCCATCGGATTCGGGCCGCCGTAGAGCTGGTCGCCGATGTTGTCATCGGATGCCCAGCAGAAGGTGAGCGTCGCTTTGGCGATGCAGCACGAGTGCACGTTGAACGCCTGGCAATAGAGCGCCGTGGCCGGACCCGCCGACGCATCCACAGAGATCCACTGTGCAAGCGGGTCGCACGCCAGTGACGACAGCCAGAAGGAACCGTACGGCGGCACGACAACGGATAGCGGTCCGCTGTACGCCGCCGCAAAATCCGCCGCCGTAAACGGAGACGCAGACAGGGCGGCTCCCGGAGACCCCGCCAGGTATGTCCACGCCGGATCGTTCTGGCCGTAAGCATACCCTCCGCCCGAACGCATGTTGATGGTTTCAGAGAACGCCGAAACCACCGTCATCGCGGCCATGACAACGGCGAGCAATAATGCAAAGACCGATCTTTTCACAATGCGGCTCATGGAAGGCACCTTTCCAGTAGGGGAACTGCAACGTGAGAATGAAAGGATGAGCGCACGCGACCGCGCGCGTCCAACGTCGGATTGGTAAGAAGGAAAAGTAGCAAAACCTTTCCCGGCCGACGCCACCAGACTATTCGAGATCGAGTCACGCAGTCAATTCTTGCAAACGGTGATTGCCCCAATTCGCGCTGTTTGAATCGGCGCGCGATCGCTACAATCACCCGCATGCCCGGACTTCACTTGCACCCCGGTTCCCTGGGTGGCGGAAATACTCCGCCCGATCCGCGTAAATCACCCGAAAACGACGAGACCGTCGCCGGCCAGGCCTTCGTGCGCGGCGGCGCGCCCATGCCGTCGACAATCGGCCCCTACACCATTGTTGGCAAGCTCGGCGAAGGCGGGATGGGCGCCGTGTTCGAGGCCGAACAGCAAAACCCGCGACGGCGCGTGGCGCTCAAGGTGATGCGCGGCGGTCCCTTCGTGACCGAAGAGGCCGTGCGCATGTTCCAGCGCGAAGTGGAATCCCTCGCGCGCCTGAAGCACCCCAACATCGGCGCCATCTACGACGCCGGCCGCACGGAGACGGGCGAGCATTTCTTCGCCATGGAGCTCGTGCGCGGCCGCGACCTGGGCGACTACCTGCGCGCGCGCGGCGTGCCCAAAAGCCGCGACGAGATTCGATTCCGGTTGCGCCTGTTCCAGTCCATCTGCGACGCGGTGCACTACGCACACCAGCGCGGTGTCATCCACCGCGATCTGAAGCCCTCCAATATCGTGATCGCCGAGGACGAGAACGTGGCACCCGACGCGATGCCGGCGGTCAAGATCCTCGACTTCGGTCTGGCGCGCATCACCGAAATAGATGTGAACGCCACTGCTATAACGGAGATCGGCGTCATCAAGGGCACCCTCGCTTACATGAGCCCGGAGCAGACACGCGGCGATTCGGCCGAGATCGACGTGCGCAGCGACGTGTACTCGCTCGGCGTCATCCTCTACGAGATGCTGACAGGTCTGCTTCCCTACGACACCAAGACCGGCACACTGATCGACATCGTCCGCCACATCTGCGAAAGCCCTCCGATTCCGCTGCGTCGCGTGTGGCCTGCCGACTGGCGACCCGATTCAGACCTGGAAACCATCGCGGCGAAGGCGCTGGAGAAGGATGCGGCGCAGCGCTACAACAGCGCCGCCGCGCTCTCCGAGGATGTCGGACGCTATCTCGATTCGCGGCCCATTCTCGCGCGCGCCCCCAGCTCCATCTATCAATTGAAGAAGTTCGCGCGCCGCAATCGCGCGCTGATGGGCGGCATCGTCGCCACGGTGCTGGCATTGGTGGCGGGCGTCATCGTGTCGACAACCTTCGGGTTGCGCGCGCAGGCGCAGCGGCGCGCCGCGGAAGAAGCACGTCGCAACACGGAAGCCGTGGTCGATTTTCAGCGCCGGATGCTGAGCGAAGTCGACGCCACCAAAATGGGAAGCGACCTCGCTCAAAACCTGGACGAGCGCCTGCGCAGCGGCCTCCATGACCAGGGAGTCCCGGAAGCGGAGATCGAGCGGACGCTCGCCACCTTTGACGCGAGCCTCAAAGACATCAGCACCACCGACGTGGCCCTCGGTCTGATCGACAAGAATGTGCTTTCGCGCGCCCTCGCCGCATCGGAGACACGCTTCCCCAAGCAACCCGCGATTCGCGCGCAGCTGCGCAAGTCGATCGGCGAAACCTATCTCGGGCTCGGCATGTACGATCGCGCGGAGTCGACGCTGATTTCAACAGTCGCACTGTGCGACAGCACGTACGGGAAGGATTCGAAGCCGGCGGTTGACGCCCGGGCATCCCTGGGGCTTCTCTACGCGATATCGTCCGACGCGGAGAAGGCGGTGCCGCTTCTCCGCGACGTGAACGCCTATCGCGCGCGCACGTTCGGCGCCACGGACTCGCTCACCATGGCCGGCATGAACGATCTCGGCGTCGTGTATACGGACATCGGCAAGTACAAGGAAGCCGACAGCATCTACGCCACGATTTTCCCTATCGTGAAACGCAAGTTCGGACCCGACGATCGCGTGACACTCACGGTGATGGCGAACTACGCGTGGCTCCTGACCCAGCAGGGCCCCGACGCCAAGGCGGAATCGCTGGCGGTTGCGGTGCTGGCCGGCCGGCGCAAGGCACTCGGTGTCCACGACGCGCAGACCATGCAATCGGTCAACAATCTCGCCGTACTTTACAACCGCACGGGACGCCCGGCCCTCGCCGAGCCGCTCATGGAAGAAGACTACGAAGTGAGCCGCAAAAACCTCGGCGAAGATCACCCGGACATCCTTCCCACCATGACCAACCTGGGAAAAGCGAAGCTCGCGCTGGGAAAGAACGACGAAGCCGTGCGCATGCTCGAGAAAGCGGCCAACACCAGCCGCAAGGTCATGCCGAAAGGATTCTACGGAACGGGGATCACGCTGGAAGCCTACGGGGAAGCGCTGGTGGCCGTCGGCCGCACCACGGAAGCGGAGAACACATTCAAGGAAGCGTATGACATCCTGCTTCCCGCGTTTGGACCTGACGACAACGCAGTCCGCAAGTGCGCGAACGGGCTCGTCAGTCTCTACGAAAAAGAAGGCCGCACCAAAGACGCCGCGCTCTGGAAGAGCCGCAGCGCACCCGCGAAGAGTTAGCTGTCCGGGCAGAATCAGCGCGGTCTAGCGACGGGGCAGCGCCTCGAGATATGGCAGGATGTCGCGCGAGTAGTACGGCTCCTGCGTTCCCCAGAAGATATAGTCGACGTGCAGCTGGTCGCGCGCGAAGCGGTACAGCTCGTCGACGGTGACGACCCGTCCGCTACCGGGGTCCTTGTCCTCCAGGTTGCCATCCTGCACGGCGATTCCCGCGATGACCGACGGCGCACGAGCGGCAATCAGCGGATAGCTGTGGTTCTGCTGCCCTTTTCGGTGCGGAAGCAGGTCGGGTCCGCCGACACCCACCCCGATTGCATTCGCGTGCGCGTAGACTGCCTTCAGATAGCCATGGTCGCTCCACGGCAGCCATTCGCCCGGCATGAAATTCGCGTACTGAATGACGGCCGAGTGCGGGAACGCGGCTTTCGCCGCCGACATGATTTCTTTCACACCATCGACGTAACTCGCGTATGTAAACCCGTCGGGATGCAGCTTCCCACTCTCTCCGAAGTCGATGGACGTCTCCGGCACGTTGATTCCTTCGACGCGGCCGTCGAATTCCTTCCCGAGCGCAGCGAGAAGCCTGCCAAAGCGCGCGCGCACCGCGGGGTCCCATCGCCGGGCCACCCAGCCGGCCGGCGCCGCAGTCGATTCATCGTCTCTCGTGATGCTGTACTTGCGCGCCACACCACCGTGAAACGCCGGGTCGTGTCGCAGATAGTCGGGCACGCTGACATGATTGTCGTCAAAGGTTGCGTCCTGAACCTGGACGAACAGTTTCTTCCCGTGCGCATCGAGGAACTCGAGGTCTGCTTTCAGAGCGGCGAAATCGTAGTGATCCTGCGCGGGCTCTAGCTCTTTCCAGGAATACTTGAGCTGTGCGCCGGGCACGGCCGAGTTGTGGAGAAAGGCCGGCTCGTGGATGCGCGCCCGATCCAGGCCGAAGAAGATGAAATTATGCGGTGTG
>DATEHD010000124.1:0-3462 GCA_035279765.1 Candidatus Krumholzibacteriia bacterium
CTGCCGCCCCCCAGCCCCCGCCACCGCCCGATGGCCCAGCGTTGAAGTATCAGGACTATCCAGCATCCACTCAGTTCAAGCGCGAACTGGAGGCCATCATCCTGCCGCCCGGTGATCGCGCGCCTGTCGTGCTGATCCTGCCAGAACCTCCCTCAGCCAATCAGTGGTGGCGTCGTGCGGGGATGCGAATGCACTTGTCGCATGAGGCTCGCGAATACAAGCGCGATGTATTTCAGCGCGCGGGCGTGAATGGGGCGCCAATTTTCCCGAGCGGCGACGTGTCGGTCGTGGTCGTGTGGCGGCGCACCCTCAAGTCCGGCGACTTGGACAAACGGTTGGGTGTCCTGCTGGATGCGTTGCAAAGCATCCGGCAGAGGGTGCCCGACCACACGGCGAAGAACGCGAGCAAGACGCGCCTCGAAGTGGTCGCGCCGGGCGTGTACGACTCGGACGCACAAGTCGCGATGATCTGGGCACGACGGTGCGACGAGCATGAGCAACTGGAACCGGGGACCGTGCGCGTGGAAGTGAGTCGGATGCCATGAACGCTTGGCGCTGGTTCCGAATGCGGCTGTTCGAGTGGCGTCTGCGCTGGAAACTCTGGCGCGTCTGGCATCCGTGGCCGTTCTTCCGACGTTCCCGCATCTCGTTCAAGGGCAAGGCTACTCGGGTTGCGCCCTTCTCCACCACCATCCCAGAGGGGACGTTCAAGTGGTTGCCAGATAAGTACGTCGCAGATGTCCACGAATCCGAGTTTGGAGATGGGGCCAAGCTGCCATGAACGACGCCTCTCGGCTCAACGCCAATGCCATCGTGTTGCCGCACATGAGTGTCCATGCGTCGGGCGGAACATCGCAGCCGACGCTGTTCGATCCAGAGCAGCGCGAGCAGATCGCCCGCGTCCAGAGCGCCATCGGCCACAGCATTCTCGCCTTTCTGCGCGCACGGCTGAACAATGGCGTATACGAGTTCTGCGCCGACGAGCTGCGCGAGTGGGTCGCGGCGCGGCATCCGGGTGCGCCAGCGAGTGCGGATCGCATCTTGCGGGCGTTACGGCAGGCGGGACAAGTTTCCTACCTCGTGGTCAATCGGCGGGCGAGCTTGTATCGGGTGGTGAGCATCGCATGACGTGGCGTGAACTGTTGCGGCGATTCGTCCGGCTGTTCCTGCCGCGACCTGCTCGCTGCCCGAACTGCGACGACGTAGGGACGCTCGTGGACGATTACTGGTCGCATTGCAAAGGCGTCGTGTGCTTCAAGTGGCATTGCGAGTCGTGCGGATTCGTGCGTGAGGGTGTCGCATGAGCGCAAGCCTCGTCGCAGCAGCCGTCAGAAACCGGGGTGGCATCGACTGGTTGTTCGACCAGATCGCCCAAGGGCGGACGATCTCGGCGCTCGCGCGGGATCTCGCCATCGGTCGCTCGGCGCTCTCGATGTGGCTCAACAAGCCAGAGCGTAAGCAACGGCTTGTCGCCGCCCAACAGGAGGCCGCCTATGCGATCACCGACGAACAGCAGGACATCGCGGACGGCATCAAGCCAGAGACAGGGCTCGACGGGACGACGGTGATTGTCCCGATGAGTGAGGCCATCGCGAAAGCCAGACTCCAAATCGACGTGCGCCGTGAACGGGCGGCGGTCTTGAATCGCGAAATCTTTGGCAAGCAGGCCCCGCGCGGGGATAACGACCTCGGCGAGATTTTGGTCGGCGCGCTGACCGCCGTTGCCAAACGCCATGCGCTGCCACCGGCGAAAACAGAACCAATGCCAGCGGAAATTGTACCGGATCAGACATGACCCAACCGCGCGATATACTACAAGGCGAACTCCTTCGGGACCTCGGCCCAACGAATGGTCCCCGCGTTGCCTGTGTGCTGGAGTCAGTCGTCCGGGACTATGCGGATGCCATGTGGGGGGCGCGCAGCATTGACAAGCGCGAAATCTTCCGAGACGCCTATACCAGAGCACTAGAGGTCTGGCGGGAGGCTGCTGCGGTATGATCGTCGGCGTCGCGTCTGGCCTGTCTGTCGAATCGCTTAAGCCGTGGTGCGCCTCGGCGAGGAACGTCTATCGCGGCCCCATGCTCCTGCTCACCGACACGCCAGCGAAGTACCAGGAGTTGACCGAGACCTATGGTATCGAGATGTGGTTCGCTCCGCTGCGCTCGGACACGGAAGGCGTCTGTGGGATTGCGCGCACCCGCTGGAAAGGGTTAGCTGATGCGCTGACGGACATCGAACCACAGCTCCCCGTGGTGTTCGCCGATACCCGTGACGTGGTGTTCCAGAGCGACCCATGCGCACTGATTGACACGACGTTGGTGATCGGCACCGAAGGCAAGCGGCACGAGGAAAATGCGTGGTGCATGATGTGGTTGCAGCAGCTGTACCCCAACGAGTGCCAGCAACTCGCGCCCCTCGAAGTGCTGAACGCTGGCGTCATCGGTGGCTCGGCTGGACTGCTCCGCAAGTTCGCGCTCGCCGTCTATAGCGAGCTGCCGACCATCCCCTGCGATTGCACTGCCGGGGCGATGCACATGACCGACCAGACGGCGGTGAACCACTTGGTGCGCAATGGCTATGGCACGCAAGTCCAGATCCGCTCGGACTGGGTGTTTCATGTTCGCAGCATGGATCATGGACGCATCCCCGCAGTCTTTCACGAGGACTCGAAGCAACTCATTCGCGCCGACGGGGAGCCCTTCCCCATCGTCCACCAGTACGATCTCGCCCCACAACTTAGCCCGCTCGCGGAGATTCGATGACTAACGCGCAGGTCGAAGGCGCTGTCCGCCCCGTCCCGATGGAGCACTACTACCAGGGGCTCGGAGATGGCATCTGGTTTGCAAATGCTTACGACCTACTCTTGGATCGCCTGCCGACCGACCGTCCGATTGTGTGGGTGGAAGTCGGCGTGCTGTACGGACAGAGCCTCGCGTATCTCGGTGTGGAAATCATCAACCGCAATTTGCCGGTGACGATTCATGCGGTGGACAACTTCGCAGGCTGGCCGGGCGTCGATCAGGGCGAAGCCTTGCGCGACAAGTTTCTGCTCAACACGGCACCCCTGCGCGACATGCTCGGGGATCGGTTCCAAGTCCACGCGCTGCCATCGGTCGAAGCATCCGACCTATTTGCGCCCGATTCCTGTGACGTGGTGTGGATCGACGCCGACCACTCCTACGAAGCCGTGAAGGCGGACATCGCCGCGTGGTGGCCGAAGGTCAAACCGGGCGGCTATCTCGGCGGTGACGACTGGGCGTTCCGCGGCGTCCGAGAGGCCGCGAACGAAGCATTCCCAGAGGGCTACATGATGGGGGATGGCGTGCGCTTTCAGGCGCCGTGGCCGTGGTGGCTGGTGAAGAAGTGACCGATTGGCCCGAACTGCTCGGCCCGCGAGTCCTCGGTGCTCACCAACACGTCTATGACCGACTGCTGCCCAACGGGCGCGGGTACCACTGTTGG
>DATEHD010000125.1:0-14483 GCA_035279765.1 Candidatus Krumholzibacteriia bacterium
ATCGAGCCGCGCACGCTGGTCCGCATCGAACGACGCCCCCCGTCGTGGCTCGAGCACCAGCACGCCCACGGGGTCCCCGCTGGTCTGGAGCGGCACGCACATCACGCGCGCACCGGGCAGCGTATCGGTCGCGAGACCGGCCACGCGGCCGTGCTCGAACACCCACTTGGCAACGCCCATGTCCTGCGCATCGAGCGTCATGTCGACCGGCTCGGCGCCCTGGCGCTCGAGGTTGCGCACCGCGCCGGGCATGAGCACGAGCGCGGACGACTCGAACGCACGCGCGGCATGTTTGGCCGCGATGGCGGCGGTCGCATTCACCGTGCGCGCGTAGGCAAGGTCGCGTCCCAGCTCGAACAGTGTGCGCGTGCGCTCTTCGCGCGCAGCGGCGTCTTCCTCCTGGCGGCGGATGCGCGTCGTGAGCGTGCTCACCAGCCAGCCCACCCCGAACATCATCAGGAAGCTCAGAAAGTAGCGCCAGTCGCCCACTTCGAAGGTGCGCTCGGGCGGCACGAAATAGAAATCGTAGGCCATCACCGCGAGAGCCGCCGCGAACAGCGAGGGCGCGCGCCCCAGGCGCAGCGCAGCCAACATCACGGTGACAACATAGAGGATCTCGAGGTCGGGCACGGCGTACAGCGCGCGCACCAGAACGGCGAGCCCGGTGGTGACGGTGACGAACACCGCTGCCCACAGGTAGGACGTCCACGGCGTGTGCTCGACGTGACGCGGCGGCTCCGTGCGCGTTTCGTCGGCGTCGGGATCGCCCGAGATCACGTGCACGTCGATGTCGCCGCTGCCCGCCACGATCTGGTCGAGCAGTGAGCGCCGCAATCCGGTTCGAAAACGGCTGGGACGCGGCTTGCCCACGACGAGCCGCGTCACGTTGTGCTTGCGCGCGTAATCGAGAATCGCACCGCTCACCGTGGCGCCGGTCAGCCGCACCACGGAGGCGCCGAGTGACTCGGCCAGCCGCACGTACTGTTCCAGCCGCTTGTTGTCGGCGTCCCCCGGCGGCTTGATGCCGGGCGGCTCGACGTACGCGGCCACCCACGGCGCCCGCAGCCCCGCTGCCATGCGGCGCGCGGCGCGCAACAAACGATCCGAGCGCGGCGACGGACTGATGCAGACCAGAATGCGCTCACTGGTGAGCCAGGTGTCATGCACACCTTCCTGCTCACGGTACTCCTGCACGTCGACATCGACGCGCTCTGCGGTGCGACGCAATGCCAGCTCGCGCAGGGCGAGAAGATTGCCGCGCTGGAAGAAATGCGAGGTGGCGCGCGCGGCCTGGTCGGGGAGGTACACCTTGCCTTCGCGCAGCCGCGTCAGCAGCTCCTCGGGCGAGATGTCGACGAGCTCGACGGTGTCGGCGCGCTCGAGCACGGAATCGGGAACGGTTTCGCGCACCTGCACGCGCGTGATCTGGGCGACGACATCGTTGAGGCTCTCGACATGCTGCACGTTGAGCGTCGTGTACACGTCGATGCCGGCGTGGAGGAGCTCCAGCGCATCCTGCCAGCGCTTGGTGTGGCGCGCGCCCGGAATGTTTGTGTGGGCGAGCTCGTCGAGAATGAGGACGGCGGGTTTGCGCGCGAGCGCGGCATCGAGATCGAACTCGTCGAGCTCCTTGCCGCGATACTCTATCTTCTTGCGCGGCAGGATCTCGAGACCGAGGAGGAGCCCGCCGGTATCGTAGCGGCCGTGCGTTTCCACAGCGCCCACCACAACATCGACATGCTGGCGCACGAGATCACGCGCCACCTGCAGCATGCGGTAGGTCTTGCCGACGCCGGGCGCGAATCCGAAGAAGATTCTGAGCTTGGCGCGACGCTCGCGCTCCGCCTCTGCGGTCACCCGCTCGAGCAGTGCATCGGGATCGGGACGTCGTTCGCCTGAGCTCATCGTATCAACTGTAGCACCGCGCGGGGACGGCGTCACCGTGGCGGCAACGAAGCGCGGCGATCGAGTGCCAGGTTGAGCCGGAGCACATTGACACGCGGCTCGCCGAGAATGCCGAGGGAACGCGGCTCGATGGCGTCCTGCACCATTCCGCGCACGTCCGGTTCGCTCATGGAACGAGCACGGGCCACACGTGCTACCTGGTAATAGGCTGCGGCCGGTGAAATATCAGGATCGAGACCGCTTCCCGACGCCGTGACCAGATCGATCGGAATGACCCGCGTATTTGACGGATCGGCTTCATGGAGCGCTTGGATGCGCGCGGCAACCGCGGCGCGCAGACTCGGATTCATCGGCCCCAGGTTGGACCCTGTCGACGCCGCGCCGTTGTACGGGACCGGCGCCGTGGCGGACGGTCGTCCCCAGAAATAGCGCGGATCATCGAAGGCCTGGCCGATCAGCGACGAGCCCACGGCGCGACCGCCATTGTAGAGGAGGCTCCCCTGCGCGCGGGATGGAAACGCAACCCGCGCGAGGCCGGTGATGACGGCGGGATACACGAACCCGAGCAGCACGGTGAACACGAGCAGCAACGTGAACGCAGGGCGGATGATTGCGATGATGAGGGCTTTCATTGCACACCCATTGCGACCAGGAGCATGTCGATGAGCTTGATGCACGGAAACGGCGCCACGATTCCACCGAGCCCATACACGAGCAGGTTGCGCCTGAGGAGCGACGAGGCCGGCGCCGGCCGGTACGTGATACCGCGCAGCGCGAGCGGAATCAACGCCACGATGATGAGCGCGTTGAAGATCACGGCCGACAACACCGCCGTCGCAGGTGAATGCAGGTGCATGATGTTGAGCGCGGCCAGCGCGGGATATGTGCCCGCAAATGCGGCGGGAATGATTGCGAAATACTTGGCGAGGTCGTTGGCAATGCTGAAGGTCGTGAGCGAGCCGCGCGTCATCAGCATCTGCTTTCCGATCTCCACGATCTGCAGGAGCTTGGTCGGATTGGAATCGAGGTCGACCATGTTGCCGGCTTCTTTCGCCGCTTGCGTGCCCGAATTCATCGCCACCGCGACATCGGCCTGCGCCAGCGCCGGCGCATCGTTGGTGCCATCGCCCGTCATCGCGACCAGGTGCCCTTGGGCCTGGTAGTCGCGGATCATCGACAGTTTGTTCTCGGGGGTGGCTTCGGCCAGGAAGTCGTCGACACCGGCTTCGGCAGCGATGGCGGCTGCGGTGAGCGGATTGTCGCCCGTGATCATCACGGTGCGAATGCCGACGCGCCGGATCTCGGCGAAGCGCTCTTTGATACCACCTTTCACGATGTCTTTGAGCTGCACCACGCCCAGCGCGCGATCGTTGTCGACGACAACCAGCGGCGTGGCGCCCTGGCGCGCGACCTCCTCGACGGTGCGCATCACCTCCGGCGGCACGCGCGAGCCGCGCTGGTCGACGTACTTCGCGATCGCATCCGCGGCGCCCTTGCGGATCTGGTGCCCGTCGACATCGACACCGCTCATGCGCGTGTGGGCGCTGAACGGAACAAACGTCGCGCCGAGCGCGTGCACGTCGCGGCCGCGCAGGTTGAACTTTTCCTTCGCGAGCACGACGATGCTGCGCCCTTCCGGCGTTTCGTCGGCGAGCGACGCGATCTGTGCGGCGTCGGCGAGCTCGGATTCGGTGACTCCCGGCGCGGGGAGAAACGCGGAGGCCTGGCGGTTGCCCAGCGTGATGGTGCCCGTCTTGTCGAGCAGCAGCACGTCGACATCGCCGGCCGCTTCCACCGCGCGCCCCGACGTGGCGATCACGTTGGCCTGGATCATCCGGTCCATGCCCGCAATGCCGATCGCAGAAAGCAGTCCGCCGATGGTGGTGGGAATCAGGCACACGAGCAGGGCCACCAGCACGGTGAGTGTCACCGGACTTCCCTGCCCCGATGTTTGTACTGCGTACACCGAAAAGGAAAGCAGTGTCACCGTCGCGAGCAGGAACACGATGGTGAGCTTGGCCAGCAGGATGTCGAGCGCGATTTCGTTGGGCGTTTTCTGCCGGCGCGCGCCTTCCACCATGGCGATCATGCGATCGAGAAACGTCTCGCCGGGATTGGCGGTGATGCGCACGATGAGCCAGTCCGAAATGACGCGCGTACCGCCCGTGACGGCGCTGCGGTCTTCTCCCGTCTCGCGAATGACCGGCGCGCTCTCGCCGGTAATGGCGCTTTCATCCACGGACGCGACGCCCTCGACCACTTCGCCATCGCCGGGAATGAGATCACCCGCCTCGACAAGAACGAAGTCGCCTTTCTGGAGTTTTGCGGAGATGATTTCTTCGCGCGATGCATCCAGGCGTGGTGACGCCAGTCGTTTGGCCATCACCGCCCGGCGCGCCTTGCGCAGCGCGTCGGCCTGCGCCTTGCCGCGGCCTTCCGCCATGGCTTCGGCGAAATTGGCAAAGAGCACGGTGAACCACAGCCACACCGATATGGCCAGGATGAAGGCAGGAGCGGCTTCGCCCTGGCCGGTAATCATCGCGTGCAGCCACAGCACGGTGGTGAATGCGCTTCCCACCATGACGACGAACATCACGGGGTTACGAAGCATCCGTCGCGGATCGAGCTTCCGGAACGCGTCAACCGCTGCCTGCGCGGCAATGGCGCGTTCGAATAATGGACGTGCATGCGTCGACATGGGCTCCCTTACATGGTCCGCAGCGCGAGGTGCTCCACGATCGGTCCCAGCGCGAGCGCCGGAAAGAACGTGAGCGCGCCGATGATGATCACGACACCGACAAGCAGAAACACGAACAGCGGCGTGTGGGTGGGCAGCGTACCGACGCTCGGTGGCACGTACTTCTTGCGCGCCAGCGATCCCGCGATGGCGAGCACCGGCACGATGATCCAGTAGCGCCCCATCAACATGGTGATGCCCTGCGCGGTGGCGTAGAACATCCCGCTCGCGGTGAGGCCGGCAAACGCCGAGCCGTTGTTGTTACTCGACGAAGAGAACGCGTAGAGGATCTCGCCGAACCCGTGCATGCCGGGATTGGCGACGGCTCTTTTCGTTTCCGGCACCACGCACGCGAGCGCGGTTCCGACCAGCGCCGCAAACAGCGGCACCAGCACGGCGAGCGACGCCATTTTCATCTCGTGCGCTTCAATCTTCTTCCCAAGGTATTCCGGCGTGCGACCCACCATGAGGCCCGCGATGAACACGGCGACAATGGCGAACATCAGCATGCCGTAGAGACCGGAGCCGACACCGCCGAAGACCACTTCACCGAGCTGCATGAGCCACATCGGCACGAGTCCCCCGAGCGGCATGAAGCTGTCGTGCATCGCGTTGACCGAGCCGTTGGATGCCGCGGTGGTCGCCGTGGCCCACAGCGCACTGTTGGTAATGCCGAAGCGGACTTCTTTGCCCTCCATGTTGCCGCCCGCTGCGTCGGCGCCCATGCGAGCGAGCGCGGGGTTCGCCGCCTGCTCGGCGTGGATGGCGAGCACCATCAGTGGAACGAAGATGATCAGCATCGCCGCCAGAATCGCAATGCCCTGTCGCCGATCACGCACCATGGCGCCGAAGGTGAAGCACAGGGCGGCAGGAATAAGAAGGATCGCCAGCATCTCGAGCAGGTTCGAAATGGGCGTGGGATTTTCGAACGGGTGTGCCGAGTTGGCGTTGTAATAACCACCGCCGTTGGTGCCGAGCTGCTTGATGGCGACCTGCGACGCCACCGGTCCGACCACGAGGGTCTGCGTGCTCACGGTGGAGCCATTGGCGGCGAGCGGTTGTACCAGGCTCACCTGTCGTGGTGGCCCGAAGGTCTGGACCACTCCCTGCGAAACCAGAAGCACAGCGAGAATCACCGAGAGCGGGAGCAGGATGTGAGTAATGCTCCGCGTCACATCCACCCAGAAGGAACCGATGCCATTCGCATTGCGCCGCACGATGCCGCGAATGAGCGCCACCAGCACCGCCATGCCGGTGGCGGCAGAGACGAAGTTCTGCACCGTGAGTGCCGCCATCTGCGTGAGATAGCTCATGGTGGTTTCGCCGCCGTACGCCTGCCAGTTGGTGTTGGTGACAAAACTCACAGCCGTGTTGAACGCAACCGCCGGCCCCACACCGGGAAGCCCCGCCGGATTCAGCGGCAGAACATGTTGCATGCGTTCCAGCACATAGACGATCAGCGCTCCGAAGAGATTGAAGGCAAGCATGGTGCCCGCGTAGCGCTGCCAGCTCATATCGATGTCGGCGGGAATGCGGGCCACGCGATACATGAAGCGCTCGAGGGGGCCGAACAGGCGGTTGCCCAGCTTCGACTGTCCTTCATACACGCGCGCCATGTAGGCGCCAAGCGGTGCGCCGACAACCACGAGCAGCACGAGGTAGAGCACGCACTGCAGCGCGGCGTTGGGCGTCATGACAGCTTCTCCGGGAAGAGGAGCGCGAAAATCAAGTAGCCCAGCAGTAATGCGGCGATCACCCCGCCGACAATGGTGAGGATCAGCATGGCACTACACCCGGTTGCAGAGGCGGACAAACGCCCAGCACAGAATGAAGAACACGAGCGTGAGAGCGACAAAGAGAATATCGAGCATGATTCACCTACCGCGACGAGTCGCGCGCATGCAGGTCCAGGTCGATGTCGAGCTGCATGCTCCACATCCACGATGAGCCACCGGGCTGCAGCTCCTTCTCGAAAAAGAACACGGGGCCCGTCTCGAGGCTGATCGACGGCGTGAAGTAGGCGTACACGGCGGCGCCCGTCGCGCCCGCCGCGCTGTGCCCGGTCTGGATGTCCCAGCAGAACGCGATCTTGTCGAGATGCGCAACGTCGATGGTGGGCGACGTCCAGCCCGCCATGATTCCAGCGCGTTGGTTGTCGCCCTCGGGAGAACGAAACAGGTGCTCGTTCAAACCGTAATAGACACCGACCGACGGATATCCGATGTGCGCGAGCGTTTTCCCCAGCATGAAATGCAGCACGTTCGCGTCGTTGACATTTTCTTTGAAGCCGACGCCGTAAATACCGAACGACCATGCGGGCTGTCCGCGAAAATATACATCCTCGGGTGCACCCACTTTCGCGTTCAGAACCAGCGGCATGCTGAGCCCGCCGTCGCCGGCCAGCGTCGCGTACAGAAAATCGAACCCGGCTTCGGCCTGGAGCTTCTGTCCCGGAATGATTCCCATGGTGAGACCGGTGTCGATCGGATACGACCCCTGACGCCCAAAGTACGTGTCGTACGTCACGTGCAGCACGCCGTACGGCTGCACGTATGGAGTGGCCGGCGCCCAGAAGGTCGAAGACGGTGTAGCGTGAGCGAGGCGCGCGAGCAGCGCCAGCCCGAACAGGGCCAGCCAGAATACCGTCCCCACCGCCAGCCAGCGCATATTCGATGAGCGCGTTCTCATGCGCCCATCATGAACATTCGCCTCTCAGTATGGTGTCAGGGAGGGCGCGCGTGGCGTCAAGAAAGTATCAAGATTGCGGGGACGCACCGGTATCAGCGGCCGGGGCGAGGCTCGAGGCGCGTCATGACACCGCCGGCAGCGATCGTTTCCTGCGTGCGGCGCAGGTTGCGATTCATGAGCGCGAAAAGAAGCGCGTTGCCCATGATCCACAGGGTGGTCGCCACGAGGGGAACGATCTGTTCATACGTCGTGCGCGAGTGACCGGAGAGAGCACCGGTCACGTGCTCCCAGGGCTTGAGCGGCGGGAACCATTTCTTGAGCAGGGGCTGCACGACGATCAGCGCAAACGCGTTGTACATGAGCGTTCCGATGAAGAGCTTCACCGACTGCGTCATCCACGGCCACAGAACGGCGCGCGAGCGCAGTGCCGAGGTCGTGACGGAAGCCCACGCCAGCGCGGCAGCAAGCGGTCGTATGACGTTGGTACGGGTCATGCGGGATGCGTCCCGCAAGGCTGAACCGCTTCCCCGTCCGTCCTTATAAAGGAGCACGGCGGTGCATGCGATCACGCGGGGCGGGACGATCCCGCATTTGCAATAACCGGACCGGCGTCCGTCAGAACGAGATCGGAGTCACGGTGTGCCCGGAACCCAGTCCCAGGTCCGGCTTGTCGAGATTGCCAAGGATGGTGTCGAACATGGTCGCGGAGGCTGCGTCGCCGTGGCAGGCGCGCTGCGGTCCAGCAATGGAATCCATGTTGTTGCACAGCACCGTATCCGGTTTCCGGTCGTACAGTGTTTGCGCATAGGCGGCGTCCGCGCACTTTGACTCCCGATCCCAGAAGACAAAATGATTGTCGATGAGAAAGAGGTGATTGCGCACGTCGGCGCAACTACTCTCCCGCGCCAACTTCCGGAACGCGTCCAGATCGACACGCGATGCGTTCGCGGTTTGCGCGGGCGTGGCCGTCGTGGAATCCGCAGGCTCGCCGTTATTGCAGGCAACAGCGACGACAAGCAACAGGAGCAGACCCAGAACGCGCGGGGTTGGACGGCTCATCATGCACCTCCAGGAGCGATACTTCTATGATCGTGCCGCGCTATTGTGAGTGCTTGATGAAGGTCCCGTTGCGCAGCTCGGCGTAGGCCTGGCGCAGCTCTTCCGGCGTGTTCATCACGATCGGTCCCTGCCACGCCACCGGTTCCTTGAGCGGCTGACCCGACACGAGCAGGAAGCGAATTCCCGCCGGTCCCGCCTGCACGGTGACTTCGTCGCCACGATCGAAGAGCACGAGCGAACGATTGCCCACCATGTCCTTGATTTCGCTGCCATCGGGCTGGATGCGATCGGTCTGCACGGCTTGCGGCTGCGATGCATCGCGGAACGTTCCCGAGCCGTCGAAGATGTATGCGAACGCGTGTCGCGTCGTTTCCACCTTGAAGCTCTTGCGCCGTCCCGCCGGTACCGAAATGTCGAGATAGCGCGGCTCGGCGGCAATACCGTCGACGGGCCCGCGCTTTCCCTGGTAGTCGCCAACGATCACGCGCACGTGCGTTCCGTCGTCTTCGCTGACGGTGGGAATCTCGCCCGCCGGCACGTCCTGATAACGCGGATCCGTCATCTTGAGCGAGCGCGGAAGATTGGCCCACAGCTGGAAGCCGTGCATGCGCCCGGTCTTGTCGCCCTGCGGCATCTCCTGGTGCAGGATGCCGCTGCCGGCCGTCATCCACTGCACGTCGCCGGCGCCGAGCTTGCCGCGATTGCCGAGACTGTCGCCGTGATCGACTTCACCGGCGAGGACATAGGTGATGGTTTCGATGCCGCGGTGCGGATGCCACGGAAATCCCGCCATGTAATCCGCCGGGCGCTCGTTGCGAAAATCGTCGAACAGAAGAAACGGATCGAACTCGTCGGTCTTGCCGAAGCCGAAGGCACGGCGCAGACGCACGCCCGCGCCTTCCATGGTGAGCTGGGACTCAGTGATGCTCTTCACAGCCCTGATGGACATGGTGAACTCCTCTTTATTGCGTGGACAATTTCCACGGGATGAACGCCGGAACCTTGCGCTTGTACTCGAGGTACTGGTTGCCGAAGGTCTCGATCAACAGTTTCTCTTCGATGGCGATGCGCCACACCGCCCCGATGGTGTAAAGCACCACCGCGATGACGAGCCCGAGCCAATGGCTGATGACAAGCGCCGTGGCCAGCATGATCATGAACATGCCGCAGTAAATCGGATGGCGCACGATGCGATAGGGCCCGGAGGTGATGAGCTGATGCCCTTCCACCACGCGCGCCACGATCGTCCATTGCTTGCCGAGCGTCCGCACCGAAGCGGACACCAGCCACACGGTGAGTGCCGCGAGACCGATGGCAATCAACGCCATGACCACCTGCACGGGCATGGCCGCCGGGAAAATAGGTGTGAACCAGGGTCGGCGCAAATTCCAGGCGGCAGCGAACCCCAGGCCCTGCAGCGCGACGGCGCCAAATGACGTGCTGACACGTTTCTGCTCTTTCGCGCCCGGCGGCCGCTTGCGGCCAAAGAACACGACGATGAAAAGCAGCCAGCATGTGATCACCACACCGAACGCAATCTGCCAGAGCAGGGTCTCGCTCATTTCGTCCGCGCCTCCACATCGAGCAGGACGAAGGTTCCCGGCTTGATGGGCGGCCGCGGGTGCGCATTCTCCGCCGTGGGTGCCGGCGCCTCTCCGTATTCCGCGGTGGGCTGGAAGAGATGGTGCGTGCGCGTGTCGATCGCGATCGTGCGCGCGCCGATTTGCGTTGGCGTGTTCTCGAGCACGGAGAACGTGTTCGCGTTCGTCTCCTGGATCACGGTAAGGGATCCGGTTCCGCAGGGTGCGTACGCGCGCTTGAGCGCGGGATCGAACGCCGCACCATCCACGCGCTCGCCGATGGGCACGGTGGCCACGACTTTTCCGCTCTCCGAATCGAGCACGACCATGAAGCCGTTGTTGCACGCGGAGAACAGCCGGTGGTTTTTGGCATCGATGGCGAGACCCGTCGGTTCCTTGCCGGGCGCCAGCGACCACGCCGTTTTCACCTTCATTGCCTTCGCATCGATGGCGCACACCATGCTCGTGTCCTCGAGGTTCACGAATACGCCGCCGCGCCCGTCGGCCACCGCGAGCTCCGGCTTGCCCGGGAGCGCCACCGATCCTGCGATGGCGCGTGTTTTGGCGTCGATCACGGTGGCGTTGTTGCTGTGGCCGTTGAAGGCGAACACGCGTTTCGTGGCGGGATCATAGAGAATTGCGTCGGGGCTGGTGCCATCAACGGGAAGCTTCGTGATCACCGCGAGCGAGCCGGTGTCGAAGATCACCACCATGTTGTCAGCACCGCTGGTGGCAAACCCGAGCTTGAGATCGGGCGCCAGCGCGATGCCGTGCACGCGGTCCATACCGCCGATCGTCCCCAGGAGCTTGCCCGTCTTTTCGTCGACCGCCTGCACCACGGTGCCGTGCGACAGGAACACGCGCCCGCCCGCTTCGTCGACAGTGAGCAGGTCCCAGCCACCGTCACCTTCCACAGAAAAACGATTGGCCACGCGCGCCCACGGTGCCGCGTCATCAGTGGCCCTCGACACGCTACCCCACAGACAACACACGAGCACAAGAACAAGGATTCGTTTCATGATTCCTCCACGGCGTGATTGCCGCTACATCAAGGATGCATCAAGGGTGATTGTGAGTCCCGGGCGCAGCAGATTCGACACCGGGCATTTCTTCTCCGCTTCGTCGGCCAGGCGCTGGAACGTCGCGTTGTCGAGCCCCGCCACTTTGCCGCGCGCTTCGAGGTGCATCCTGTTGATCTTGCCGTCCTCGAACGAGATGGTGGCCTTGGTCACAATGGTGTCGGGGACGTGCCCCTGCTCGCTCAGGTAATGCGAGAACGCCATGCTGTAGCACGCCGCATGCGCGGCGGCGATCAGCTCTTCGGGGTTGGTCCCCTTGGCATTCTCGAAGCGCGTGGCAAATGTGAACGGCGTGTTGTTGAGAACACCGCTGGCCGGTGCATCGATCGAGCCCTTGCCGTGTCGCAGATCACCGTGCCAGGTTCCAGAAGCAGTGCGTTGAATGACAGACATGATCGCTCCTTTATACGTGGGTTGGATAAACAGGAGAAATATAGCTCAGGAGGCGGGTGTTGTGCGCAGCGTTCGTGTGCCCGACGGGGTCTGGAACGTTGCCACCAGGGCCATCGAAATAGTGGTCAGGTCGACGAGCGTACACCCCGAATCGGGGAGCTTCGATGCCGGATGCGGACCGGACAACCATTGAATCAATGCCGGGCTCGATGAGTCGGCGACGATGCGAAGCGCGATGAGCCACGTGAGCGTTCCCCGGCCCATTTGCATGACCTCACCAAACTCGCCGGGCGCGGCCGCGACGGCCGCGTGGATGTCGTCGACACGCGCGACCCATGCCGCCAGCCCCGGTTTGACCACGCCGTCGAGACCAAACCAGCGCGGTCCGCGGGGACGCGGCGCTTCCGGATTGATGGCGAGCACTTCGAGATAGGTTACGTCGTCGAGCTTGAGGAGCAGGTTGTGCGTCCCCATGTGCCGGTGCTCGCCGCCCGGATGCATCTCGACGCCGAGCTCGGCGCGGATGTAATCCGCGCCCTCCGCGAGAGACGGCGCCGTCACCACCAGGTGATCGATGGCCGCGCGCATCGCACCTACTTCACCACGTAAACATCGCTCTTCGCACCCTGCAGGTACTGATCGAACCAGCCCACAATGTGCTGCAACCGCTCCACGCGGTGGCGCGGTCCACCGGAGCGCGAGAGTTCGTGCGTCTCGCCCGGGAAACGCACCATCACAACGGGCTTCTTCATGTACTTGAGAGCACGGAACATGATTTCTCCGCCGTCGGCGGGCGGCGTGCGCATGTCGGCATCACCTTCGACGAGCATGAGCGGTGTGCTCACGTTCGCGATGTGCGTGATGGGCGAGCGCGCCGCGAAATCCGCCGGATCTTCCCAGGGCGCGGCGCGGAACCACTGCGGCTGCGAGAGCCAGAAATCGGTGGTGAACCAGAAGCCGTACCAGTCGGCAATGGAGCGCTGCGACACCGCCGCCGCGAAGCGCGGGGTCTGCGTCACAATCCAGTTGGTGAGCACACCGCCACCGCTGCCGCCGGTGACGCCCAGGTGTTTCTCATCTATATAGCCCTTCGCGATCACCGCATCGACGCCCGCCATCAGGTCTTTGTAGTCGTCACCGGGATAGTGGAACTGGATGAGATTCCCGAAGTCCTGCCCGTACGACGTGCTGCCGCGCGGATTCGTATACAGAACCACGTAGCCCTTGGCCGCCATCCACAGGAATTCGTGCATGAAGGTATTGCCGTAAGGCAGGTGCGGACCGCCGTGAATCTCGAGGATCAGCGGATATTTCTTCGACGCATCGAACGCCGGCGGCTTCACGATCCAGCCCTGGATTTTCTTGCCATCGAAGCTGTCGTACCAGATCTCTTCCGGGGCGCTGATGTCGAGCGTGGCGAAGAGCTCGTCGTTGATATGCGTGATCTGCCGGAGCGCGGTGTTGGTGCTCCGCTTCCCATCTGCAATGAACAGGTCGCCGATGTTCGTGAACGACGACATGGTCAGCGCCAGCGTCGCACCGTCGTTGCTCGCGTTGTACGACATCACTTCGTGGTCACCCGCGGTGAAGGGATCCACATGGCCGTCGGCGACACGAATGCGCACGAGATTGCCGTTGCCGTGCACGGTGGACGTGATGAGCAGCGACTTACCGTCCCGGCTCCACAGAATGCCGCCCGCGTTGTTGGCGCGCGGCGCGTGCTGGTCGGAGCTCACGCCGTCGTTCACGTCGAAATCGTAGTTGGCGGTGAGATTGCGCGGTGTGGACCCCGGCGCGAGCGAGGTGACGAACAGATCGGGCTCGTCGTAGGAACGGACCGGATGCGCGTTGATGGTGCCGGTGAAGGCGATCTGCTTTCCGTCCGGCGACACGGCGTAGTCGCCGATGTTGCCGTCGATGTCCGCCACCGTCACCAGGTTGCCGCCTTGCACGGGGACGGCATACAGATTCTTGTCCTCGGGCGCGTAGTACGGCTCGAGCACGCGTGTGGACGCGAAGTAGATCTGCTTTCCATCCAGCGACCACTGCGGATTCTCTTCGTCGAATGTGCCGTTGGTGATGGCATGGGCCTTCGCCACCGACCCCGCCGGCGGGTTCGCGCCCACGATGAAGATATGATCATGCCTGTCGGGGTCGAGGTAGCCCGCACCATTGAAGCGATAAATCGCGCGCGTCACCACGCGCACGTCACTTTTTTTCTGCGCGGGGTCCTGTTTCACAGAGTCCTCGGGAAGCGTCGACGACGTGATGGCGATGCGATTTCCGTCCGGCGACCACACCGGCGCCGACGCACCCTTCGCGAGATGCGTGAGCGGACGCGCTTCCCCGCCGTTGATGGGAATCAGCCACACCTGCGGAACGTCGGGACGGTCATCTTTCAGCGGCGAACGCACGAATGCGATGGTCTTCCCGTCCGGCGACCAGCGCGGTGCGGAATCAAACGGGCCGGAAGAGAACGGCTGCGGCTCGCTCTTGCCGTCGGTGCGCACCATGTACAGCGACGTCTCGTAACGGTCCTTGTCCTGGTTGACGACCACACGAACGAACACGACGCGCGAACCGTCGGGTGAAATTTGCGGATCGGCGATCCACTTGAACGCGAGCAGGTCGGTTTCCTTGATGGGCCGCTTTTCGGCGGCGTGCGCGGCGGATGACAACGCTGCGACAAGCACCAGAGGGGTGAGGTGGCGAAGACGCACGTGTTTTCTCCTTGGCTGGGGGAGTCTGACGGCAACGGGGAAAGAGTTTACACGAGAAAGGGCCCGCCGGGGTCAGGGCTTCTTGCGAACCAGGCGCGGTATCCGCTCTCCGCGCGCGGAATGGGTCATGAGCAGCTCCAGGCGGGCGAGCCGTGTGCGCTCCTGCTTGGCGCTTGTGATCCAGTGGTTGACCAACTTGCGGTAGCCCGGCGGCTGTGCCGTGTAGAACTTCCAGGCGGGCGGGTTCTTGCGAAGGAGCCTGGCGTATTGCGGATCGAGGTCGACAGGCCAGCTGGCGATCGAATAGCCGGCCGACGCCTTG
>DATEHD010000126.1:0-5126 GCA_035279765.1 Candidatus Krumholzibacteriia bacterium
AATTGGCCATCGAATTCGGGAAATACCCTCTTGCGGGCGAAGCCGCAAGGTGCTATACTTGGAAGTTGGCTGCACCTTTTTTGCTGAATGCGTTTGTTGCCGTCGCTCCAGCCGCCCCGAGGGCGCGTGGAGGCGTGGTGACGTGACGCTTCGAGGAGGGCGCGGCCGGATACAGAAAGGATCGTATGGCGAAGCGCGATGCGATTGAAGTCGAGGGCACTGTCACGGAGTCCCTCCCCAACGCGATGTTTCGTGTGATGCTGGCCGATGGCGAGCATACCGTGCTGGCGCATCTCTCCGGCAAGGTGCGGATGAACTTCGTCCGCATCGTTCCTGGGGATAAGGTGCGAATCGAGCTGACGCCGTATGACCTGACCAAAGGGCGGATCATCTGGCGCAACCGCACCTGATCGGCGTCCGCTGGCCGGCCGCCGCGGCGAAGCGCGAGCGCATCGGCGACGGCAACGATCGCGGATGGGCGCTATGCGAAGCGACGTTGACCGGCGCGGATGCTCGATGATCTGAGCGCGGTCGCGCGGACTTCCAGTGGCTGGCCACATACAGAGGAGTGATGGGCGTGAAGGTACGAGCGTCGGTGAAGCCGCGCTGTGAGCATTGCAAGGTGATCCGTCGCGAGCGCGTCGTGATGGTGATCTGCAGCAAAGATCCAAAGCACAAGCAGCGGCAAGGGTAGCGACCGAGAGACGATAGCTGGGCCCAGGCATCTCATCACGGAGGTGTCTGGGTTACTGTCTGTCAATCGCGGGCGCGCGAGCGACAACGAGCAATGAGGAGGACCTGGCGTATGGCCAGAATCGCCGGGGTTGACATTCCCCGCGAGAAGCGCGTGGAAATCGCGCTGACGTACATCTTCGGTATCGGCAATTCGACGAGCAGACGGGTGCTGGCGGCGACGCGAGTGAACCCGGATACGCGCGTGAAGAACCTGACCGAGGATGAGGTTGCCCGCCTGCGTGAGGTCATTGACCGCACGGTGAAGGTCGAGGGTGATCTGCGCCGCGAAGTGGATATGAACATCAAGCGGCTGATAGACATCGGCAGCTATCGCGGCATGCGCCACCGCCGCAATCTTCCCGTGCATGGCCAGCGCACGCGCACCAACGCGCGCACGCGGCGCGGCGCGAAGAAGACGGTGGCCGGCAAGAAGAAGGCGACCAAGAAATAATGCGCGCCCGTGTGGGGCGTGTGGCTCTCGCCGCGCAGACGGCGGGGGCGCATCGAGGAGGACACAGCAAGCATGGCGGAAAAAGCTCCAAAGCGACCTGTGGGGCGACAGCGCCGGCGCGAGCGGAAGTCAGTGCCGCGGGGCCGGGCGCATATCCAGGCGACGTTCAACAATACCCTGGTGACGATCTCAGACCCGAACGGCAACGTGCTGTCATGGAGCAGCGCCGGTTCGTCGAACTTCAAAGGCTCCCGCAAGAGCACGCCGTACGCCGCCCAGATGACGGCGGAGACGGCCGCGCGCAAGGCGATGGAGCACGGCGTTCGGCAGATCGAGGTCTTCGTCAAAGGCCCTGGCTCCGGTCGCGAGGCGGCTATCCGCGCGTTGCAGGCTGCCGGCCTTCAGGTGGTCTCGATCACCGATGTGACGCCGATCCCGCACAATGGCTGCCGACCACCCAAGCGCCGCCGCGTCTAGACGGCGCCGGCAACAGCGTCGCATCCGGCCCCTAAGCTGGATGCGGATGGAAACGTTTCGCGTACCTGTGCATTGATCCACTACACGACTAACAAGCTGGAGTGCGTGCTCGCGGGACACCACCTACCGTCCTGGGTGGTCCACTGTTCGGCTGGACAGTGGGGAGTCGCTGGGGGAAACCCGGCGATCCCGTTCCCAAGTTCGCCACGCACCGCGGCGCCGAAGCGTCACTGAGACGCTTCAAACGACGGGCGATGGAAGGTTCGCGTTCGCGTCTCCGCGGCTGGAGACGACGGAGGCGAGCTTCGCTGAGCCGAGCACGACGATTGAAGCACTCCTGAGGAGGACGAGTACCTACTTATGGCCCGATATACTGGCCCAGTCTGCAAGCTCTGCCGGCGTGAAGGCAGAAAGCTGTTTCTCAAAGGCGAGCGCTGCATGAGCAGCAAGTGCGCCATCGAGCGCCGGGACACCCGCCCCGGCCAGCACGGCGCCGCGCGCGCGCGCAAGCTCTCTGGCATGGGCATGCAACTGCGCGAGAAGCAGAAGGTGCGTCGCACCTACGGCATGCTCGAACGTCAATTCCATCGTTTCTTTGTCAACGCATCCAACCAGCCCGGCAAGACCGGTGAGAACATGCTCCAGATGCTGGAGATGCGCCTGGACAATATTGTCTATCGCCTGGGCTTCGCCGATTCGCGCGCACAGGCGCGCCAGCTCGTCAACCACGGACACTTCCAGCTCAACGGCCGCAAAACGGACATCGCGTCCGCGCTCTGCAAGCCGGAGGACGAGGTCGCCGTGCGCGAGCGCAGCAAGGGACTCGAGTTCTTCAAGACCCGCGCGCTGATGCTTGACCAGAAAGGCGTTCCACCCTGGCTCCGACTTGATCCCAATGCGCTTTCGGGCCGAATCCTTGCCCTGCCGACGCGGCAGGACCTTGAGCTGCCCTTCGATGAAGCGTTGGTGGTTGAGTACTACCAGCGGTAGAGGAGGGGATCCCCTTGCTAGATCTCGCTGTGCCCCACATCACGGCAACCCAATCAGACGAAAATTACGCGAGTTACGATATTGAGCCGCTCGACGCCGGCTATGGCATGACGCTGGGCAACTCGCTGCGGCGTGTGCTGCTGGCCTCGCTGACCGGCGCGGCCGTCACATCCATCAAGATTGACGGCGTGCAGCACGAGTTCCAGGACGTGCCAGGCGTGAAGGAGGATGTCACCGACATCGTCCTCAACGTCAAGAAGCTGCGCATGCGCTCCTTCTCGGACCGTCCGGTGACGATGCGTGTCGAAGTCACGGGCGAGCGCACGGTGACTGGCGCGGACATCCAGGCGCCGAGCACCATTGAAATTGTGAACCCGGAGACCCACCTCTGCACGGTGGACGACGCCAACTCTCGCTTCGAGATGGAGCTGGTTGTCGAGTCCGGCAAGGGGTACGTGCCCGCGGAGACCAAAGAAGATCAACCCATCGGCCAGATTCCGGTGGACGCGATCTTCACGCCGGTGCAGCGCGTCAACTACACCGTCGAGCATACGCGCGTCGGCCAGATGACGAACTTCGACAAGATTATCTTGCAGATCTGGACCGACGGCACCATCACCCCAGATGAGGCGCTGCGCCAGGCCTCGCACAACCTCGTCGAGCACTTCCAGCGCATCGCGGAGTACGACGTGCCAGGGACCATCGAGTCTGGCCCGCGTGTGCTCCAGGGTGAGCCGGTGCGCGGGGTGAACGGTTCGGCGTATCCGATTCCACAGAAGATTTACGACACGCCCATCGAGGAGCTCGATCTCTCGGTGCGCGCTTACAACTGCTTGAAGCGCAGCAACATCACCCGTGTGGGCCAGGTGCTCACGATGAGCCGCGACGATCTGTTGGCCGTGCGCAACTTCGGTGAGAAGAGCCTGACAGAGCTTGCGGAACGATTGCAGCAGCGCAATATGCTCCCCGGCGTTCCCCGGATTGATCGTCCCGCCACCAGCGCGGACGACCACGCCGAGGATGTCGAGGACGATGGCCTGGCGTAGCGCGGCCGCTTAGGAGGATAACGTGAGGCACCGTATCGCGGGCAACCGCATCAATATGCCCGAGCCACAACGGCGCGCGGCGTTTCGCAATCTGCTGGATGGCTTGTTCATCTACGAGGCCATCAAGACGACCGACGCGCGCGCCAAAGCGGTGCGCGGCGAGGCGGAGCATCTGATCGCGATGGCTGTTCGCGGTCACAACGACGCCTGGGCGCATCTCAAGAGCGTGGTGGATGACGATTATCTGGCGGAGCAGGTGATGGCGGTCGCCCGCAAGGGCCGCTTCCGTCTGGACGAGAAGATCCCTACCAATGAGGAGCGCGCGGCGCAGGGCAAGTATCCGCTCAGCGACGAGGCGCGCAAGCTCAAGCAGGACCGGCTTCAGGGCTTCCAAAAGGAGGCTCTGGCCCTGTTCAAAGATCGCGAGACCGCTCAAAAGGCGCTGGACACCGCGCGTCAGGCGATTGCCATCGAGCTGCACGCGCGCCGCCAGATCATGCGTCACCTGCCGCAGCATCCCAAGGAGACCACCGTTCGCAAGATCTTCGAGCAGTTTGTGCCGCGCTACGCTGGGCGCAACGGCGGCTACACGCGCATCACGAAGATTGGGCGACGCCTGGGCGACGCGGCGGAGATCGTCTCGTTGGAACTGGTCTAGCGTCTTGTGAAGATTGCCGCGCTCGTGGCCTACGATGGCACGCGCTTCGCCGGCTTTCAGCGCCAGTCGCCTGAGAAGGGACCGACGGCGCAGGGAGTTCTCGAAGCCGCCATCGCGCGGATAGCGGGCGCGACGATTCCGGTCGAGGCGGCTGGTCGCACCGATAGCGGCGTCCACGCGACCGGGCAGGTGGTGAGCTTTTCCGCGCCGGAGAAGCTCCCGGCGTTGGCCTGGCGGCGGGCGCTCAATGCGCTCCTGCCGGAGGACATCGCCGTGCGGGCGGTCCAGTGGGTGTCGGACGACTTCCGCGCCCGGTGGAGCGCGCTCTCGCGGAGCTACTGCTACCGCATCCAGTGCGGGGCCGTGCGCGACCCGCTACGCGAGCGATACGTGTGGCGTGTGGCGCGGCGATTGGACGCCGAGGCGATGGCGGCGGCGGCGCGGCTCCTGCTGGGTGAGCGCGACTTTGGGGCCTTCGGCTCCAGCCCACGCGACCGGACGGAGGATGGCTCTCGTGGCCATACCGTGCGGACGATGCTCGCGGCGGAGTGCCGGCGGTCCGCGCGCCAGCCCGATGAGCTGGAGTGCGCCTTCACGGCGAACGCTTTTCTGACGGGCATGGTGCGGCGGCTGGTGGGAACCCTGGTCCTCGTCGGCGAGGGCAAGGTGGAGATCGAGGCATTCCGGGGTATCCTGGAGGCCGCCGACAAGTCGCATCCGGGCGCGGCGGCGCCGGCGCGGGGCCTGTGCTTCACGGGTGTCGCGTATC
>DATEHD010000127.1:0-5628 GCA_035279765.1 Candidatus Krumholzibacteriia bacterium
CAGCGCAACGGCCCGACCGGCACCGTGAATCTCACCTTCATCGATTCGTGCACGCGCTTCGAGCCGGCCGCGTTTGGAGACTGACGCGCGCCCGCATGATCACTCCGCGAGAAACCCTTCGCCTCGTTGGCCGTCCCGTCATCAATTTTCTCCGCGATGCCGGCGGAAGCTCGCTCATGTTGCTCGGCCTTTTCCGGCGGCTGAAGGAGCTTCCGCGCACCTCGCGGCAGACGTTCCTGCAGATGGAAGCCATCGGGCTGGGCTCGATGCCGCTCGTGTTCATCACCGCGATCTTCGTTGGCGCGGTGGCATCGGTGCAGGCCGCGTATCAGTTCCAGGACTACGTGCCGATGGTGTTCCTCGGCTCCGTGGTGGGCAAGTCGGTGATCCTCGAGCTTGGCCCCGTGCTCACGGCGCTGGTGGTGGGCGGGCGCGTAAGCGCGTCGATCGCGGCCGAGCTCGGCACCATGAAGGTCACCGAGCAGATCGACGCGATGGAGATTCTGGCCATCGATCCGCAGCGTTATCTGGTCATGCCGCGCGTCGTCGCATGCTTCATCATGCTTCCCGTTCTCACCATTTTCGCGGACGTGCTCGCCATTCTCGGCGGCATGTTCGTGGCCAACGTTTCCATCGGCGTAAAGACCAATACGTTCGTCGAGGGCCTGCGCATGTTCTTCTCCGTCGACGACGTGATCAGCGGAATCCTCAAGGCGGCGACGTTCGGCGCCATCATCGGGCTCATGGGCTGCTACAACGGCTTTCGCACCTACGGTGGCGCGCAGGGCGTGGGCAAGTCCACGATGCACGCCGTGGTGTCGAGCTGCATCTGCATCCTGATCGCGGACTACTTCCTCGCGTCGGTGCTCTTCCGTGTGATCTTCTACAAAGGTGTTGCGTAGATGATCACGATCCAGTGCCGCAATGTGTGGAAGGCGTTCTATGGCAAGAGCGTCCTGCGCGGAGTGAACCTCGAGGTCAGCCCCGGCGAGACGCTCGTCATCATCGGGCAGAGCGGCACGGGAAAGAGCGTGCTCCTCAAGCACATCGTCGGGCTCCTCGCGCCCGATCGCGGCGCCGTGCTTGTGGACGGCGTCGACGTCGGCAGGCTTTCACAGAAAAAGCTGTTCGAGCTGCGCATGCGCTTTGGTATGGTTTTCCAGAGCGCGGCGTTGTTCGATTCACTGTCTGTCGACGACAACGTGGGATTCGGCTTTCGCGAACACACCGACATGTCCGACGAGGAGATTGCGCGCGTGTGCGCGGAGAAACTGCAAATGGTGGGACTCGACGGCGTCGGCGGCAAGTTTCCGGCCGAGCTCTCGGGCGGAATGAAGAAGCGGGTTGGCTTCGCGCGCGCCATCGCCATGAATCCCCAATGCATTCTCTACGACGAGCCGACGACGGGCCTCGACCCGATCATGTCTGATGTCATCAACAACCTGATCGTGAAACTTTCCAGCGAGCTCCAGGTTACCAGCGTGGTCGTCACGCACGACCTCGCCAGCGCCTACAAGGTCGGCCATCGCATCGCGATGCTTTACGACGGCGTCGTGATCTTCGAGGGCACGCCGGATGAAGTTCGCAACACCAAGAATCCCGTCGTGCGCCAGTTCATCGAGGGACGCGCCGAGGGACCGATCGTGATGGGGAGTGTGGAATGACAGGAAAGGGTCTTGAGATTCGTGTGGGCTTCGCGGTGGTGGCGGCCGCACTGGTGGCCATCATCGGCACCATGTGGTTTCAGAAGTTTCAACTGGCCGAAAAGCGTTACAACGTCTTCGTGAAGTTCACCGACGTGGGCGGCCTTATCACCGGGGATCCGATTCTTGTGAACGGAGTCGAAGGCGGGCGCGTCGGCAAGATCGATCTCCTCAACCGCATGGTCGTTGTCGAGATGGGCGTGAAGCAGGGCATTACCATCCCGAGAGATTCGCGCATTGCTCTGGCCGCCGTCGGCTTCATGGGCGAACGCCAGGTAACGATCACGCGCGGCACGGCGGGCGCGGTTATTGCCCCCAACGACACTGTCAATGGTCAGTTGGAAATGGGAATGGGCGAGGTCATGGCCCAGGCCGGCGCCGCCATGGAAGATGTGCAGGCCACTGTCAAGAATCTGCGCGAGCTGACGGATGCGATCAACAAGGATGGCAAGCTGCGCGTGGGCATCGATGACTTTGCGGCCACCGGCAAGAGTGCGCGCGCCATGACGGAAGAGAATCGCGAGCGCATCAACCGCACGCTGGACAGCATCGATCGCTCCACAGCACAGCTGAGCAAACTGCTCGATACGCACTACGCTGATCTCGACTCGTCGCTCACCGCCTTCGGCAAGGCGGGCCGCGAAGTGAACAATACCGTGGCGCAGCTCACCGAGATCTCCAACAACCTGAATCAGATCTCGACCAATCTCAAGAACGGCAAGGGATCCGCCGGCCGCCTGCTCACCGACAAGACGCTGGTGGAGAATATGGAGAAGGCCACCGCGAGTCTCGACACGCTCCTCAAGGACATGAAGGCGCACCCCAACAAGTACGTGAAGTTCAGTCTCTTCTAGAAATCCGGGAGGTCGATGATGGGTCTCACTGACGACCAGAGAGACGAAGCCGCCAAGGCTCTGCGCGCGGCGCAGGAGACTTTGGATTATCTCATTCGCGGTGTGAAGGGCGTCGAGGAAGCATCGACGCTGCGCAATCGCATCGACGAGATCGAGCTCTACTTGAAGCGCGCCAAGATGGCTCTCAAGTTCATCTGAACGTGAACCTGGTTGCCCTTATCATGGCGGCAGGGTCCGGCAGCCGCTTCGGTGCCGGCACGCTCAAGCAGACCGCGGTGCTCAACGGGCGGGCCATGATCGCATGGTCCGCGGAGATATTGGCAGCTTCTCCGAGAGTCTCGGGATTGATCGTGGTTGCGCCGGCCGACGCTGCTGCCGAAATTCCCTCATTGCTCGCCGGAGAAGCCGCGCGCAAGCTGCGCGCGGCTGTGTTCGGCGGAGCCACCAGGCAGGATTCCGTATACAATGGACTGGAGCAGGTGCCCGCCGGCACCACGCACGTCCTCATCCATGATGCAGCGCGGCCGTGTCTCTCGAGTGCCTTGCGCGATCGTGTGATCGACGCGCTGGCTGCGCACGATGCGGTGATTCCCGCGGTTCCGGTAACCGATACGCTGATCCGCGAAGCCGGCTCGCATGTCGACGCCATGCTGGACCGCGCGCACATCGCCGGCGTACAAACACCGCAGGGATTCCGGCTCGATCTCATCCGCCGTGCGCATGAAGTGGCGCGTGAGCGCGGATTCAAATCGAGCGACGACGGATCGCTCGTGCTCGCGCTGGCCGAACACGTCGCGACGGTTCCCGGCGAACGCACCAATCTGAAGGTGACGTTCCGCGACGACCTCGTGATCGCCGAATCGATTTTGAGAAACGGGGGAGCAGCATGATTCGAAATGGTATTGGATACGATGTCCACGCGATCAGCAAGGGCCGACCGCTCATGCTCGGTTGCGTGCACTTTGCCGATGCGCAGGTTTCGCTCGACGGACACTCGGATGCCGACGTGGTGAGCCACGCCATCTGCGACGCGCTGCTGGGCGCAGCGGCGCTGGGCGATATCGGCGAGCATTTTCCCGACACCGACGCGCGCTGGAAGGATGCCCCCGGCCGTGATTTTCTCTCGCGCGTGGCGAGCCTCGTGCGCGGCGCGGGGTACGATATCGTGAACGTGGATTGCACCGTCCTGTGCGACGTGGTGCGGCTCGGCGAACGCAAGCGCGAGATGGTGAAGGCCATCGCCACGCACCTCGGCCTCGAGCCCAACACGGTCAGCGTCAAGGCCACCACCTTCGAAGGCAAGGGTGCAATCGGACGCGGCGAAGCGATCGCGTGCGAAGCCATCGCCACCATCGAAGCGTCCACCGCCCGCATGGGTGAGTGGAAGGAGAGCGTGTTGTAGATGACGGCTGCGAAGAAACTCGACGGAGTTCGCGTTCGCTTTGCGCCCAGCCCGACGGGGTATCTCCACGTTGGCGGAGCGCGCACGGCGATTTTCAATTACCTGTTCGCCCGCCATCACGGCGGCACTTTCATCCTGCGCATCGAAGACACCGACGCCGAGCGCAGCACGCGCGAGAGCGAGGTTTCGCTCCTCGAAGACCTGCGCTGGCTCGGCCTCGACTGGGACGAGGGTCCCGATGTGGGCGGTCCGTACGGTCCGTATCGCCAGTCCGAGCGCATGTCGACGTATCGCGAGATCACCGACAGGCTCATCGCCGCCGGTCACGCCTATCCGTGTTTTTGCACCGAGGAAGAGCTCGAGCGCAAGCGCGCCGAGATGGAAGCGCGCCATGAAGCGCCCCACTACGACGGAACGTGCCGCAACTTGAGCGCAGCGGACATCGCGGCGAAGCGAGCCGCGAAAATTCCCGAAGCCGTGCGTTTCCGCGTCGGCGAAGGTGCCGCGCGTTTCGAAGACGCGGTGCGCGGCGCGATGGATCTCGGCCACGACATGGTAGGCGACTGGGTGATCCTGCGCTCCAACGGACTGCCGACATACAATTTTGCAGCCGCCGTCGACGATATGCTGATGAAGATCACGCACGTTATTCGCGGCGAGGAGCATCTTCCCAACACGCTGCGCCAGATCATGATCTACGACGCACTGGGCGCGCCGCATCCGATCTTCGCGCACGTGCCGCTGATTCTCGCCGAGGACCGCTCCAAGCTCTCGAAACGGCACGGCGCCAGCTCCGTCGGTGAGCTGCGCGCGGCCGGCTATCTCCCCGACGCGGCGGAAAACTATCTCCTGCTCCTGGGCTGGTCGCACCCGCAGAGCAAGGAGATCATGCCGCGCGACGAGATGATCAAGGCGTTCAGCATCGAACGCATTGGAAAATCCCCCGCGGTGTTCGACAAGAACAAGCTGGTTTGGATGAACGGCCAGTACATTCGAAAACTCCCCCTCGATACGCTGGTGAAACTTGTCGAGCCCTACATGCTCGACTCGCTGCGGAGCCGATACAACGACGCGCAGCGCCGTGAGATCGTCGCCATTCTGCAGGACAGCATGGACGTCCTTGCCGACTTTCCGAAGCGCGCCGCCATTTTCGCCCCCGAGGTCGAGTACGAAACCGACGCCCGCACGCTGCTCGGCTCGGAGTCCGCGCGCCGCGTGCTGGCCGCGATGGTGCAACGCCTGCGGGAGCACAAGGGTGCCATGACGCCCGATAGTTTCAAGGAGATGATCCTCGCGACTGGTCAGGAAGTTGCTCTCAAGGGCAAAGACCTCTATTTCCCGATTCGCGGCGCGATGACGGGATCCGTCCACGGGCCCGATCTCACGCGCGTCGCGGCGGTCAAGGGCCGCGACACGGTGCTCAACCTTCTGGAAGGAGCCATGCGATGAAACGAGTTTTCGCTTTTGCAATCCTGGCGCTCGCTCTCTTTGTGACGGTCGCGCCCGCGCACGATACCTGGATCCTGTGCGATCCGGCCGTGGTCCCGACCGGACACGTGCTGTCCGTCAACATGTCGAACGGCGTGAAATTCCCCGTGCTGGAGAGCGCGCCCGATCCGGAGCGCGTCGCGAAAGCGGAATGGCGTATCGGCAGCAAACGCGGGACCAT
>DATEHD010000128.1:0-2062 GCA_035279765.1 Candidatus Krumholzibacteriia bacterium
CCTGTGGATCCCGCGGGTGTTTATCTCGGCAAGTTCTTCGCGAACGCGTTGTTCCTGCTGGCCACGCAGATCATCGTGCTGCCCGCGTTCATTATTTTCTTTGATGCGAGTATCGTGGGCGGGCGCTGGTGGGCGCTGGTCGCGTCATTCGTGCTGGGCTCGGTGGCATTTGCCTCGGTGGGAACGCTCTTTTCCGCCGTGGCGGCCAACACGCGCATGCGCGAGCTGCTGCTGCCGCTGTTGTTTTTGCCCGTCACCGTGCCGGCGCTCATCGCCGCTGTGGAGACCACCGCGTTCGCGCTGGGAGCGACCCAATCCGTGGGCTTCTGGTTCAAGCTCCTCGTGGTGTACGATGTCGTCTTCGTGACGGTGTCGTTTCTGATATTCGAGTTCGCTTTGGAGGAATGACGTGGCGCAGCGTCGCATCGCCGACAACATCCTGAACGTTGCACTCTTTGTGGTGATGGTTGCCGCGTTATGGCTGATGTGGTTCTACGCCCCCATCGAGAGCGAGATGGGCGTCGTGCAGAAGATTTTCTATTTCCATGTGCCGCTGGCGTGGAATGCATTCCTCGGATTCGCCATCGTGTTCATCGCCAGCTTCCGTTACCTCGCCACGCGCGATGCCAAGTGGGATGCGCGCGCCGTGTGTGCCGCCGAAGTGGGGGTATTGTTCACAACACTCGTGCTCATCACCGGACCCATCTGGGCCAAGCCGGTGTGGGGGATCTGGTGGACGTGGGACGCACGCCTCACACTGACCTTCGTGTTGTGGCTCATCTACATGGGTTATCTCATGCTGCGGCGCTACGTCGAAGCTCCGGAGCGCCGCGCCGTGCTCGCCGCCATCGTCGGTGTCACCGGCTTCGTGGATGTGCCGCTCGTGTACTTCGCCATTCGCTGGTGGCGCACACAGCATCCGCAGCCCGTAATCGGTGGCGGAAAGGATTCCGGCCTCGATCCGCACATGGCGACCGCCCTGTGGGTGTCTACCGCCGCGTATCTCCTCTTGTTTACCGTGCTCTTCCGCCGCCGCCTGGCCGTGGAGAATCTTCGCAGCGAGCTCGACACGCTCCGCGCGCAGCGCGATGATATGAAGGGAGTCAGATCATGACGTGGGTATTTGCCGCCTTCGCGGCCGTATGGATCGCCGTGTTTCTCTTTTTGATGCGCATCAGCCGCGCACAGCGCGTGCTTTACGAAGAGATCGCGTCGTTGAAAAGCGCAAAGCGATAAAACGGACCTGCGTCTCACTGCCAGCGCTGGCAGTAGCGACGCAATCAGTACAAAAAAAGGGCGACGTGCTCTGTGCACGCCGCCCTTTTCGTTGATGCTGTAACGCCGCGCTACTTCAGCAGCGTCACCTTTCTCACGTCGGAGAAGCTGCCCGCGGTAAGCCGGTAGAAGTACACACCGGAGCTCACCGAGCTGCCATGGTCGTCGCGACCATTCCACGTGAGCGAGTACGAACCCGCCGGCTTCGACTCGTCAACAAGCGTACGCACCACCGCGCCGCTCACGTCGTAGACGCGCAGCATCACGTGCTGGCGCGACGCGAGCTCGTAGCGGATCGTCGTCTGCGGGTTGAACGGATTCGGATACGCGGCCAGCAGCGCGTTCTTGAACGGAGTCGCACCGGAAGCGGTGACGCCGCCGGTCAGGTTGAACGCCTGCGTGAGCACCGCGCTCGCGCCACCCGGGTTGAACACAATCACGTCATACAGACCGTTGATGCCGCCGGTCATGTTGAACGTGGCGTTGATACGATCCTTGCCCGCCCAGTACACCGACGTCGAGTTGAACGTCTGCGTACCGCGCACGAGCTGCACGCTCGGCGTCTTCGCGAAGAGCGAGCCGTCGATCTGCAGCGACACGCTGGTGCTCGCCGACGTGTTCGGCGTGATCGACACCGGAGCCGGCGCGGGCCAGCTGCCCTTGAGCGTCGCGCTTATCGGATCGGCGTTGGGGCCGGTGAGAGCCATGGTGACGTTGCTCGGGCCGTCGTGGCCGTTGCTGTTGGGCGTCGTGCCGCCATTCATGGCCGTGTTGTTTGTCGAGCCAG
>DATEHD010000129.1:0-3812 GCA_035279765.1 Candidatus Krumholzibacteriia bacterium
CCTATTCGATGTCGACAACACGCTGCTCGACAACGACGCTATCATCAGCGATCTGAGTGGGCACCTCGAGCGCGAGGTGGGCGTCGAGCACGAACGGCGTTACTGGACCATCTTCGAGACGCTGCGCACGGAGCTGGGCTATGCCGACTACCTCGGTGCGCTGCAAAACTATCGCAACGTCTATCCGCACGACCCGTGCACGCTCCCGGCCTCACGCTTCCTCATGAACTATCCGTTCGCTTCGCGCCTGTTTCCGGGGGCGCTCGTCGTCGTCGAGCACGTGCGGCGCTGGGGCACACCGGTTATCCTGACCGACGGCGACATCGTTTTCCAACCGCGCAAGATCGACCGCTCCGGACTCAACGACGCGTTTCACGGCCGCGTGCTGATCTATGTGCACAAGGAGCTGGAGCTCGCGGATGTGGAAACGCGCTACCCGGCGGACCACTACGTGATGATCGACGACAAACTCCGCATTCTCGCCGCCATGAAGAAAATCTGGGGCGCCAGGCTGACCACGGTGTTTGTGCGGCAGGGGCACTACGCGCTGGATCCGGCCCAGGTCGCGGCCTATCCGCCCGCGGATCTCACGGTGGAACATATCGGTGAGATATCCGATTACGATCGCGGCCGCTTTGCCGCACCATGCTAAGCTCGGCACACGGAACGGAAAGGAAGTCGGTATGCAACTGGGAATGATCGGGCTGGGACGCATGGGGAACAACATGGTGACGCGGCTCATGCGCGCCGGACATCAGTGCGTGGTGTATGACCTCCATGCCGATGCCGTGGAGAAACTGGCGAAAGAGGGCGCCACCGGCGCCGCCTCGCTCGAAGAGTTTGTGCGCAAGCTGACCAAACCGCGCACGGTGTGGTTGATGGTGCCCGCGGCTGTCGTTGATAAGACGCTGGCCGCGCTGGTGCCATTGCTCGATCGCGACGACGTCGTGATCGACGGCGGCAATTCTCACTATCACGATGATATTCGTCGCGCCGGCGAGCTGGCCGCGAAAGGTATTCACTACCTGGATGTCGGGACGAGCGGCGGAGTGTGGGGTGCCGAGCGGGGATACTGCCTGATGATCGGTGGCGCCGGCGCCGCAGTGCAACGTCTCGATCCCATTTTTGCCGCGCTCGCGCCGCCGATCGATGCGGCGCCGCGTACGGCGGGTCGCGAGAAGGTCGCGGGCACGGCCGAGCACGGGTACCTGCACTGCGGTCCCAGCGGCGCAGGCCACTTCGTCAAGATGGTCCACAACGGCATCGAGTACGGGATCATGGCCGCGTACGCCGAAGGCTTCAACATTCTCCACCACGCCAATGTGGGCAAGCAGGCACGCACCGTGGACGCCGAGACCACGCCGCTGCGTCACCCGGAACATTATGCGTACGATCTCAACGTCGCCGACATTGCCGAAGTGTGGCGGCGTGGCAGCGTCATCGCGTCGTGGCTCCTCGATCTCACCGCGCGCGCACTCCTCGACAGCAATGATCTGGAGAAGTTCGAGGGACGCGTGTCGGATTCGGGCGAAGGACGCTGGACGATCATGGCGGCGATCGACGAGTCGGTGCCGGCTCCTGTGCTGAGCGCCGCGCTCTACGACCGCTTCGGCTCGCGCGGCGAGGGCGACTTCGCCCACCGGTTGCTGTCGGCGCTACGCTTCCAGTTTGGCGGCCACGAAGAAACACCGAAGAAGACGGGCGCATGATGCCGCAATCCCGCTCCGACGCATTGATTCTGTTTGGCGTCACCGGCGATCTCGCCCACAAGATGATCTTCCCGGCGCTCTACGCGCTCGAGAAACGAAACGCACTGGATGTTCCGATCACCGGTGTGGCGTCTCCCAAATGGACCGTGTCGCAACTGTGCGCGCGCGTGACCGACAGCCTCGAGCAGGCCGGGATCGACGACCGTGCTGCATACGATCGCCTGCTGGCGCGTTTCACCTATGTCAGCGGCGACTACAATGATCCGGCGACGTTCACCGCGCTCAAGCAAGCGCTGAGCGCGGCGCGCAGCCCGGCATACTATCTCGCGATTCCACCGGTGCTCTTCGCACCTGTGATCAAGGGGCTCGGCGATGCCGGGTTGTCCCACAATGCCCGTGTCATTGTCGAAAAGCCGTTCGGGCGTGATCTCGAGTCGGCGCGCGAGCTCAACCGCGTCGCCCACTCGGTGTTTCCGGAGGAATCCATTTTCCGAATTGATCACTTCCTCGCCAAGGAAGCGATCATGAACATCCTCTATTTTCGTTTCGCCAATTCGTTCCTGGAGCCGATCTGGAATCGGAATTACGTCGCCAGCGTCCAGGTCACGCTGGCCGAGGACTTCGGCGTGGAGAATCGCGGCGCGTTTTACGAAACCGCCGGGTGTTTGCGCGACGTCATCGAGAATCACCTGTTTCAGATCGTGGCCCTGCTGGCCATGGAGCCGCCGCCGGTCCGTGACCTCGGCGCGGTGCAGGACGAAAAGGTGAAGGTGCTCGAAGCGATGCGACGACTGCAATCCGGCGATGTGGTGCGCGGACAGTACGCCGGCTATCGCGACGAAAGCGGCGTGGCGAAGGACTCCGACGTCGAGACATTCTGCGCGCTGCGCCTGTTCATCGATTCGTGGCGCTGGCAGGGCGTGCCCTGGTACCTGCGTTCGGGAAAGTACCTGGCGGCGCACGCGACCGAAGTGTGGGTGCAGCTGAAACCGCCGCCGCAGGCACTCTTTGCAGACTCGGCGCCGGCCAGCGGCCCGGCCAACTATGTGCGCTTCCGTCTCGCTCCCATGTCGGCAATTGCGCTGGGTGCGCGCATCAAGCACGCGGGCAAAGAGTTCGTCGGTGATCAGCGCGAGCTCTACATGCTCGAAGAAGAACCGGGCGAACAGGCGCCGTATGAGCGCCTTCTGGGCGACGCGCTGGCAGGCGACAACGCGCTCTTCACGCGCCAGGATGCTGTCGAAGCGGCGTGGGAAGTGGTGGATCCCGTTCTCACTGAGCACGACCGCGTTCATCCATACGAGCGCGGCAGCTGGGGACCGAAGGAAGCCGATGCGCTGATCGCACCTGACGGCAAATGGCACAACCCGGTACTCGATTGAAAGTCTGTAAAGATCGCGAGGCGCTGGCGGTGCACGCGGCCGACATGATCGTGAACACGACCGCGGCCGCGATTCGCTCGCGCGGCAAGGCGATGATCGCGTTGTGCGGCGGCAGGACGCCGCAACCGGCGTACGCGCTCGTGGCGCAGTCTCCCCGCGTCAACGCCATCGACTGGACCCGCACCTTCGTCTTTCTCACCGACGAGCGCTTCGTTCCTTCCCACCATCCGGAAAACAACTTTGGCATGTTGCAGCGCACGCTCCTGGCGCCGGCCGGCGTGGATGCTTCGCACGCATTCGCGGTTCCGACCGAGCTCGCGACTGCACAAGCGGCCGCGACGGCGTACGAAGCCACGCTCGCGGCGGCATTTGCGCAATCGCGCGAGTATCCGCCGCGTTTCGACTTGATCGTCCTGGGCCTCGGCGAGGACGGACACATTGCGTCGCTCTTTCCCGGCGCGGCGGCCCTCGACGTGCGCGACCGGTGGGTGGTCGCGAGCCCGCCGGGATCGCTGGCGCCGTTGGTGGAGCGCGTCACGTTGACGCTTCCCGTGCTGAATGCGGCGCGCGCCATCCTCCTCCTGGCAGCGGGTGCGAACAAGGCGGCGGCGTTACGCGGTGCGCTCGACGAGCGTCCCGGTGGCAACCCGCCGCCGGCGGCGCGAGTACACCCCGCCGACGGCAAGGTGACGTGGTTGGTCGACGCGGCCGCGTCGGGCGC
>DATEHD010000130.1:0-2038 GCA_035279765.1 Candidatus Krumholzibacteriia bacterium
TCGAGCTCATGGGAGTGGACAACCAGACCTACGGGGCGCAGTTGAGCGGTGTTATGGGCCGAACCATCAAAGGCTCGGTGCAGAAGCTCTTCCATAATAGGCTAGAGCAGAATTTCCCCAACCCCTTCAATCCGCAAACCACGATCGCGTTCTCGATCCAGAAGGCATCAAACGTTCATCTGAGCATCTACGATGTAACGGGGAGCCGCGTGCGAGATCTTGTTGATGAGAAGCGCGTGCCTGGCGCCTATCGCGTTGTCTGGGACGGGCTCAATCAGAAGGGGAATTCGGTGGCGAGCGGAGTCTACTTCTACAAACTGACGGCCGGAGAGTTTACCAGCGCCAAGAAAATGGTCCTACTGAAGTAGGACAACCTACAACGCAGTGCCGAAAAGCCGTCCCACCAGCGCCGTGAGCGCCATCGCGAGGGCACCCCAGAAGGTGACGCGGAAGGCGGCGTGGCCGCGGTGCGAGCCGCCGGCCGACGCGGATCCCGCGCCGAGGAAGGCGAGGAACAAGAGCGACCCGATCGGGACGGCGTAAATAATGAGACGGGGCGCCACCACAATGGCGAGCAGAAGCGGAAGCGCTCCACCCACAGCGAACGACGCCGCGGAGGCAAACGCCGCCTGGACGGGCCGCGCGGTGTGAATCTCACTGAGGCCGAGCTCGTCGCGCATGTGGGTGCCGAGCGCGTCGTGCGCCGTGAGCTGTTGGGCCACCTGGAGCGCGAGGTTCTGGTCGAGCCCGCGCTTCACGTAAATCTGTCGCAGCTCTTCGAGCTCCTTCTCGGGCATCTTTTCCAGTTCTTCTTTTTCGCGCGCGAGGTCGGCCTTCTCGGTGTCCGACTGCGAGCTGACAGACACATATTCGCCCGCTGCCATCGACATCGCTCCCGCCGCAAGCCCCGCTACGCCCGCGAGCAGTACCGCACCGCGTCCCGTGTGGGCGGACGCCACACCCACCATCAAGCTCGCCGTGGAGAGAATGCCGTCGTTGGCGCCGAGAACCGCCGCGCGCAGCCACCCGATGCGCTCGCTGAAATGGTGTTCGGCGCCGCCGGTGTCGTTCATGGAGTTACCGAATCGACGCGCTCGACGTCGTGAAAGCGGCGCAGATCGACTTCCACAACACCGTCATCCGCCAGGGAGAGCACGGTGGCAAAGCGCGCATCGAACTCGATCTCTTCGTGCGTGTACGACGTACGCGCGTGCACCGTCTGCGAGAAGGTCTCGTCAATCGCGGTGATGAGCACGAGCAATTCGGAGGCGCTGTCGGCGAGGTCGGCGCGCGAGAGTCCAAAGAGGGGACTCTCGCTGTCGATCTCGTGCACGACGGTCAGGTGCAGGGGAATGATCGCCACGCGCGAACGCTCGAGCTCGAGCTGGAAGTAACGCCGAATCGGATTCTCGTTCACGTACACGATGCGGCTGAACAGCACCTTCACCTCGAGCTCCACCAGCTGATTCTTGCGCGTGTTGGCAAAGCGGAACATGAGGGCCTTGCCGTCGTGGTAGGGCGCGACGACGGCGTGATCGCTGAAGACGATTTTCGCCTGCGGTCGGGAGAAGCGCGCGAAGGCGAGCCCGGCCGCAATGGCGTACATCAGAAAGCCGAAGAACATCTCGACCACAGCGATGAAGTTGGCCGCGGTGGACGCCGGCGCAATGTGTCCGTAGCCGACGGTGGCCAGCGTCTGCGCGCTGAGGAAGAAACACTCCAGCAGGAGCGAGCCGAAGGTGTTGGCATTGGGACCGCTCATGGCACCCGGCCCGCACAGCGCGTACGCGATGGCGAAGATCAGGTTCAGGCCGAGAAACACGCCGAGCAGCGCCGAGAGGAACTTGCGCCACGACATATTGAGCAGGTCGTGATACGGGCTCCACGTTTGCGCAACGCTGAGCCCGCGCCGGCGCGCGTTGAACGTGCCGTCGCGATTGAGCAGCCGCTTGCTCGCGTTGGAAACCTTGGCGCCAAAGCCGGGATCGGCGGGATCCTCGGTCGTGCGCTGGCGGAAGACGTCGGTCTTCATGGCGCC
>DATEHD010000131.1:0-2106 GCA_035279765.1 Candidatus Krumholzibacteriia bacterium
GAGACCGCAAACGGCAACCCGGATCGATGACCGTTTCCACCGCCGAAAATCGAGAAGATGCCCGACGTTCCTGCGCGTTGTTCCGCCACGAGACGGCGACCGATCGCCACCGCCGTGCGATGAGACACGAAGTCGGCCTTCGGCCCGAGCACGGCTCGAACACGGGCCTCGGGCACACCCGCAGCCCGTGCAATTTCCCGTGGTGAGTACATGCGGCGTGGGCAGTGGCAAAACGCTTGCCGCGAATGGCTTAGCGCGATTCTTCGATTTGCTGCTGTTTCTGGCCGATTCCTGGGGGATGTCCCGTTGGGCTGTGCTCAAGGCGTGACAGCGATGTGGCCGTACGAGGACTGGAACTCGGGGGTGGCACGGGGGGACGGACGGCTGGGTGCTGGGTGCTTGGTGCTGGGTGCTGGGTGCTCGGGTGCTCGGGTGCCGCTGCTGGTGCTAGGCGCTCAGGGGCGAACTAGACTATTGCCCTATGTCCTTTGTTCATAAGGTTGTTGTTGTCACCGGTGCGTCGAGCGGGATCGGCAGAGCTGCCGCGCTGGCGTTCGGGAGGGAAGGCGCGGCGGTCACGCTGGTTTCGAGGGACGCGACGGCGCTGGCCGACGTCTCGCGCGAGATTTCGTCCGCCGGCGGCCGGTCCATCGCGTTTGCGGCCGATGTGACCGACGAACAGTCGCCCGGGCACATCGTCAAAAACACCGTCGACAATTTCGGCGGGATCGATGTGCTGGTGAATGCCGCGGGCGTGATTGCGACCGGCAGCATCGAAACTACGAGCGACGCCGCGTGGGACGCGATGATGGGGATCAACCTGCGCGCGCCGTTCAGATTGATGCGCGAAGCGCTCCCGCATTTGAAGGCGCGGAAGGGCGCGGTGGTGAACGTGTCCAGCGTGAACGGTCTGCGATCGTTCGCCGGCGTGCTGGCGTACTGCGTCAGCAAATCCGCGCTGGATCACCTGACGCGGTGCGCAGCGCTCGAGATGGCACCTCACGGCGTGCGCGTCAACGCCGTGAATCCTGGCGTCACCGTTACCAATCTTCATCGTCGGGGCGGAATGGATGAAACACAGTACGGGACGTTTCTCACTCGTGCCAAAGAGACACATCCGCTCGGACGACCAGGTCAGCCGGATGAAGTTGCGGATCTGATTGTGTTTCTTGCGTCGGAGAAAGCCGGATGGATGACAGGAGAGACGATCCCAGTGGACGGTGGACGGCACCTGACGTGCTTACGGTGAGGGCGGGAGGGCCAGGAACGGCGGGAAGGGCAGGAGGGCGAGAAGGAAATTTCCTGCCCATTACGTTTTCACTCCCTCCACAAACTTCAATCCTTCTCGCTCGCCGAGCACACGCACGAACCTGAATCCGTCGGCGGTGAGTGACGGCTCCGGGTCGAACGATGGCCCACTCTGTGCGCGTGTGAAAAGCGCCCCCAGGCCGCCGCGCGGTACGGCGCCGATGATGATCACGCGCCCGCGCGGTTTGAGCACGCGCGCGGTCTCGCGTACGAGCGCGACACGATCTTCCGCACGAAGCGTTCCGAAGAATCCTCCGGTGTCGTCAATCACAGCGAGATCGAACACGCTATCTTCGACAGGCAGCTTCGAGGGCGGCGCGACATGGACGTCGACCAGCGCGCCCGCCTCCGCGGCGCCACGCTGGGCGCGCGCGGCCGACTCTTGATCGGGAACGATCGTCACGGCGCGCCCGGACAACCCCACTTTTGCCGCGATCGCTCCCATCCGCGCGCCATCTGGACACCCGATTTGGACAAGTTGATCGCCCATTTTCACGGTCGTCATCGCGACTGGGAGTGCGTGTGGATTGGGTTTTCGGAGGAACGATGCCACAACCGAAGATGATATAGTTTTTGCCCGTGCCTACACCCGTTGAAATTGCTCCCGCACGCGGCAAGCTTGGAATCCTGCTGGTTGGACTCGGCGCCGTCAGCACCACGACCATCGCCGGCGTCATTGCCATCCGCAAAGGTCTCGCGAAACCGATCGGCTCGCTCACGCAGATGGGCACGATCCGCCTTGGCAAGCGCACCGACAATCGTTCTCCGAAGATCAATGAATTCGTGCCGCTCGCGACG
>DATEHD010000132.1:0-4772 GCA_035279765.1 Candidatus Krumholzibacteriia bacterium
TCGTCCTGCTTCAGGATCTCCACCATCTTCTCACCGCGCGTGAGCTGGGCGAGCGTGGACTTGTCGAGGTCCGAGCCGAAACGCGCGAACGCGGCCAGCTCGCGGTACTGCGCGAGTGCCAGGCGCAGGCGTCCCGCAACCTGCTTCATCATCTTGGTCTGCGCATTCGATCCCACGCGCGACACCGAAATGCCCACGTTGATGGCGGGGCGGATGCCCGAGTAGAACAGATCGCCTTCCAGGAAGATCTGTCCGTCGGTGATCGAAATCACGTTGGTCGGAATGTATGCCGTCACGTCGCCGAGCTGCGTCTCGATGATGGGCAGTGCCGTCAGCGAGCCGCCGCCGAGCTTTTCGTGCAGCTTGGCCGCGCGCTCGAGCAGGCGCGAGTGCAGGTAGAAGACGTCGCCCGGGTACGCTTCGCGGCCCGGCGGGCGGCGGAGCAGGAGCGACATCTGGCGGTACGACTGTGCGTGCTTGGAAAGATCGTCGTAGAAGCACACCGCGTGGCCGCCGCGATCGCGGAAGAACTCGCCCATGGCGCAGCCCGCGTAGGGAGCCAGGAACTGGAGCGCCGCCGGATCCGAGGCCGACGCGCTCACCACGATCGTGTATTCCATGGCGCCGTGCTGCTCGAGCTTGCGCACCACCTGCGCGACCGTTGATTCTTTCTGGCCCACGGCGACGTACACGCAGATGACGCCGGTGCCTTTCTGATTGATGATGGTGTCGACGCAGATCGCGGTCTTGCCGGTCTGGCGATCACCGATGATGAGCTCGCGCTGTCCGCGACCGATGGGAATCATCGAGTCGATGGCCTTGAGGCCGGTCTGCAGCGGCTCTTTTACAGGTTGGCGCTGCACCACGTTCGGAACCACGGCTTCGATCGGGTTGAACTGTTTCGCGGCGATCGGGCCCTTGCCGTCGATGGGCATGCCGAGCGAGTTGACCACGCGGCCGAGGAGCGCTTCGCCCACCGGAACCTGCGCCACCTTGCCGGTGCGCTTGACGGTGTCGCCCTCCTTGATGGCCGTGTCCGAACCGAACAGCACGGCGCCCACGTTGTCCTGCTCGAGGTTCAAGACCATGCCGACGACACCGCCCGGAAAGTCGAGCAGCTCACCGGCCATGGCGTCTTCGAGTCCCCAGATGCGCGCGATACCGTCGCCCACCTGCAGGATGGTGCCAACCGACTCCATCTCCAGGCTCACGTTGGCCTTCTGGAGCTGGGTCTGGATGATCGAACTTACTTCTTCAGGTCGAAACGCCATGCTCTTTCTCCTCGATATTCGTATTCGTCAATTCACCCGGGCTTCGAGCAATTCCTGCCGAAGCTCGGCCAGCTGACTGCGTATGCTTCCGTCGATGATCTGTCCGCCCGCGATCAACACCATGCCGCCGATGATCCTGGGGTCGATGTGCTTCTCGATCTTGGCACTCTTGCCGGTGCGGCGTTCGATGGTCTCACGCGTCTTGCGCTCGAGCTCGGCGTCCATGGGAAGCGCCGTTACCACGTTCACGCGCAGGATCCGGTTGTGCTCCTGGTAGAGCGCTTCGAACGGATCCAGGATGTCCTCGAAGCGGTTCTTGGCGAACTCGTCGATGCGCTTCTTGTTGATCAGGAGCAGGACGAACTTCACGAACAGGCCGGAGGCGCGTTCGCTGATCGCGGTCATGATCAGGTCGTGCTTTTCGTCCGACGACACGCGATGCGAAGCGAGGAACACCCGGAACGCGGGTTCATCCACGATCAGTTTCGCAAAGCTCGTCAGATCGCCGTGCACCTGGTCGAGGACGTCCTCGGACAGGGCCGCGTTGAAAAGCGCCACCGCGTATCGTTTGCCGACGCCGGAGAGGTCCACCGGCTACCGTCCCGCGGGCTGTGACCCGACTTCGTCCAGGAACTGATTGATCAGCTTGCGGTGCTGCGCATCGTCGAGGCGCGTGCGGATCAGCTTCTCCGTGGCCGAGATGACCGAATTCACCATCTGGTCGCGGAACGCCACGTTGGCCTTGTCCATGTCGAGGTTGATGTCCTCGCCGGCCTTGACCCGCATGGCAATGACTTCCTTGCGCGCTTCGTCGCGAATCTCTCCGGCGATGCGGTGCGCGTCGGAAACAGCTTCCTGGATGCGAACGCGACGGGTGTTTTCGATCCCCGCCAGCTCCTCCTCGAATTTCCGCCGCAACGCGTCAACGTCGAGTTTCGACTTCTCGATGCTTGCAAACTCGTCCACGATCCTCTGCCGCCGCGCCTCGGTAAACTCGAGGAGCTTGCCCCACGCGTACTTGCGCAGGAGAAACAGAACGATCAGGAACCCGACGATCTGGGTCAGTAATGCTTTGATCTCTAGATTCATCTCATGCTCCCTGTCGCGCCTGGGCGCGACACCGCACTACTGGATCTTGCCCATCAAAAGGAACACGGTCACGAACGCGTAGATCGTGAGCGCTTCGATGAGCGCCGCGCCGATGATCATCGCGGTCTGAATCTTGCCCGTCGCCTCGGGCTGGCGGCCAATCGCTTCCATGGCCTTGCCCACGGCGCCGTTCAGGCCGATGCCCGAGCCGATGGCGGCAAGTCCGAGACCGATGGGGAGCGCCAGACTAAGTGCTGATGAAGTATCCATTTTCTCTTCCTCCTCTGTTGAAAGGGCCGTCTACCAATTCAAAATGTTCTAATCGTGCAATTCTTCGGTTCCGTGATCGTGGTGTGGCAACCACAACAGGATGTAAATCGTGCTCAACAGCGTGAACACGAGCGCCTGGATGAAACTCGTCAGAAAGGCGAGCAGAATGAACGGAACCTGGAACGGGATGCCGACCGGCGAGTGCAGCGCAGCCAGCGTGGTGACGCCGAGGCTGCAGAAAGCGAACAGAAGTACGTCTTCGCCGGTGACGTTTCCGAAAAGTCGAAGCGCCAGGCTCACGGGCCGCGCGATTTCGCCGACGACGTGAATGATGAACATGAGCGGCGCGAAGGCCCACTCGATGCCGGACTTGGGATTGCCGGCCAGGTGCTTGAGATAGCCGATGGGGCCGTTGCGCCGGAGTGCGATGAAGTGCACGTACACGAACACGCAGAGTGCCAGCGCCGCCGTGGTGTTGATGCTTGATGTCGGCGACTTGCCGAGCGGGAACACGCCCGAGAGGTTCATCGCCACGATATAGATGAAAAGGGAGCCGAGAAAGGGAAGGAACGTCCTGCCTTCGGGCCCGAGCACGCCGCCGATGAAATCGGAAACGCCCTCGACAACCATCTCGACCACGTTCTGAAAACGGCCGGGGATCAACTTGGGATTCCGCGCGGCGAGCTGTGCGATGAGAATCACGATGCCCGCGATGGCGAAGGCGTAGATCATGCCTTCCCAGTGTTCGAGGAAGGACTTGAGCGGGCCGTCCGCCATGCTGTGCGTGATGAGGCCGATCAGGCTGGGAAGCTCGTGTGCGGCTTCCTTCCCGCCTTCGTGCGCGGCTCCGGCTGCTTCGCTGAGCAGGCGGACCGGTGCCAGTCCCCGCTGGAACATGAGGTGCGTCAAGGCCACGGAACTTTCTTTCGTTAGGTCAGTGTGTTTCGTCGAGACGCAGGTACGCGCGTCCGGCTGACTTCAAAAGTATGACCGCGAAGGGCCACGTGAATCCGGCCATCCACCACAGCGCCGGCAGCTTGAGAACCAGGAACATCGCCACCGCGATGGCATAGAGCGCCGGAAACTTGACGGCGAGCGCGAGGCCGATGGCGTGCACATCGCGCGTCTTCGTCGTGACGACGCCGCGGACCACCGAGCTGATCACGGCGAGATTCGCCAGCGACCACGCGAGGCCCGCCACCCAGGCGGCCATCGCCATCCACCCGAAGTAGGTTCCCACCGGTGCCGCCATGACGCAGCCGACGATGATCGACGTCTTGCGTGCGCGGGACAGGAGCTCCCGGTCGAGGGAAGTGAGCGCCCAACCCGGGACGCTACGACGCACTTCGGTCATCCCCGCTTTTTTCATTTCGATCCGGGGCATTGGCCTTTCTCAGAGCCAGTATGACTTCGCGCACTCCGGCCGCGAACCCCAGAAGCATGAAGATGATCGTGAAGACGGGGTATGCGCTGCTGATTTTCTTGTCGAGATAACGACCGATCAGGAGACCGACAACCGGGGGCACTCCCATCAGGAACGGGATCGACGTCAGCAATCCGATCTGCCGAGCCCGGTTGTATTGGTCCTTATCCGGTTTCATGACAGGACCATGGGGATCAGCGCGACGGTCGTGGGCCCATTCCTCAAGAGACGCTCGACTCTACCGCGTGCTCACCCTCAAAACAACCGCGAAGAGAGTATGTGAAACGTTTATCAAAATCAAGAAAAAGAATGGGAGGGCGGGACAGCCCGCCCTCCCCATGCATCGCGCGGACGATTGCCCGCCGAAATGCCTACTTCTTATAAAGTGCCTTCACGGCGCCCCACGTGGTGGGCTGGGTCGGCACCGGGCAATGCGGGTCGAGCAGGAGCTCGGCATCGTCCACGGCCGACGGCATGATCGCCGTGGCGTTGGCCTGGAAGACTTCGCACAGGATCCACTTCGTGTCGGCGGGAATGGCCAGGCAATCCAGCGAGGCCTTCTCCCAGCTCTGGGGATCCCCGTCGAGGGTAATCGTCGCGGGAATGTAAAGAGTCGCGCTCGGCCAGCCGTTGGCACTGTTGAACGTCCGGATCGCCACGCCGACGGTAACACCTGCTCCCGCGGCACACGTGTTGAACCACGCGCTAAAGCTGATGGT
>DATEHD010000133.1:0-2456 GCA_035279765.1 Candidatus Krumholzibacteriia bacterium
ACTATTCTATTCGACGAGGTTCTCCCCCGCGTGCAGAAGCCCGGCCAGTACGCGGGCGGCGAGCGCAACGCGATCGTGAAGGACCACGCTTCGCTCGATATCAAGGTGGCCCTCGCGTTTCCGGACACGTACGCGATCGGGATGTCCCATCTCGGGCTGCGCATTCTCTACGACATGATCAACCGCCGGCCCGACGCGTGCGCCGAGCGCGTGTTTGCGCCGTGGATCGACATGGAGGACGAGCTGCGCCGGCGTGAGCTGCCACTCGTCACGCTGGAGACCTTTACACCGCTGGATCGTTTCGACGTGATCGGCTTCTCGATGCAGTACGAGCTGGGCTTCACCAACCTGCTCAACATGCTCGAGCTGGCGCGCATTCCGCGCCTCACCGCGGACCGCAGCATCAACGATCCCGTCATCCTGGGCGGTGGATCGATCACCCTGGCCATGGAGCCGGTGGCGCCCTTCTTCGACGCCATCCTGGTGGGCGATGCCGAGGACGTGATCAACCGCGCGCTCGACACCATCAAGTCGTGGAAGCGCAGCGGCCGCCCGCGCGCCGAGCTGCACGCCCTGCTCGCCGCCATCCCCGGCATGTATGTGCCGTCGCTCTATAATATCGACTACCACGCAGACGGAACCATCGCGCGCATCGACGCGCAGCTCCCTGCTCCACTCAACATCCCGAAGACCACCGTGTGGGACCTGGAGAATGCGCCGTTTCCGACGCACCCCGTGATGCCCAACGTGGAAGTGGTGCACGATCGCATCAACATCGAAATCATGCGCGGCTGTCCCAACCAGTGCCGCTTCTGCCAGGCGGTGCAGCATTATCGCCCGCTCAAGATGCGTTCCATCGGCAAAGTGCTCGAGCTCGCCGAAGCGGCGTACCAGCAGACCGGCTACGACGAGATCAGCCTCACCAGTCTGTCCACCGCGGATTATCCCGGCATCATCGAACTCTTGCAGGCGGTGCACGAGCGCTTCAGCGCGCGCCGCGTGAACGTGTCGCTGCCGTCATTGCGCGTGGGTCCGGAGCTCAAGCGGCTCCCGGGGCTCACCAGCACGGTGCGCAAGTCCGGGCTCACGATGGCGCCGGAAGTTGCCACCGATCGTTTGCGCGAGGTGATTCGCAAGCCCATCAAGAACGCGGACCTCATGGCGGGCTGCGAGGCGGCTTACCAGGCGGGCTACCGATTGGTGAAGTTCTACTTCCTGATCGGGGCGCCCACCGAAACCGACGAGGATCTGCGCGGCATCGTCGATCTCGCGGACGCCGCGAGCAACCTGCGCATGAAAACACACGGGCGTCGCGCACAGGTGAACTGCTCGGTGTCGTCGCACATTCCGAAGCCCCACACGCCTTTCCAGTGGGAAGCCATGGACACGCGCGAAGAGCTGATCGCGAAACAGCGCTACATCAAGAACTACAATCGCAATTCGAACATTCAGCTCAAGTTCCACGACGTGAACACGAGCTACCTGGAAGCGGTTTTCTCGCGCGGCGATCGCCGCCTGGCGGATACGCTGCTGCGTGCACGCGAACACGGCCTGCGCATGGATGCGTGGTCCGAGGTATTCGATATCCGGCGTTGGGACGAAGTCTTCCGCGATGCCGGCGTCGATCCGGACTGGTACGCGCTGCGTGCACGATCGACCGACGAGATCCTGCCCTGGGACATGGTCGGACTCAAGATTCCCACCAGCCATCTGGCCAAAGAACACGCGAGAGCTCACGCGGCGGCTTGATCAGGTTTTCATAGCAACGCCACGCACAAAAAAAGCCGCGCCCGGTAGGACGCGGCTTTTTTCTTTATTCGAAACTGGCGCGGCTACGTTTACTTCGAGCGCGTCGCCGCGATCGACATCATCTTCATTTCCTTGCCGTCCGGTCCCGGTCCAAACATGTCCATCGTCATGTGGTCGGCGTCGACAATCTTGGTGACGCTCTTCGTCGGCGTCATCTTGCCGGTCTGCGGGTCCGCCATGTCGGCCATCATGGTCCACGTCGTGCCGGCCGCGTCGCCAGTGCCGTTTCCGAACATGATGCCGGTGCCCATGTTGTCGATCCAGGTGGAGAGATACTTCTTCTGCACGTTGTCATACGCCATGGTGCCGTGGCCTTCGAAGGGCATGCCCATGAACGTTCCGGTGTAGGTCTCGTCGAGGTAGCGATCGCCCATGATCATCTTGGCGCTGCGGTGGCCCTTGTACTCCTGCGCGGGCGAACCGGGCATGGCGATCGAAATGGTGTAGTCGAATTCGCCGCACAGCTTCTTCATCGCTTCGTGATTCGGGCCCGGCATGACCATTTTCATCATGTCTTCCATCTGCTTCTGCTGAGCGGCCGACGGCGCGGGAGCCGCGGGCTTCTTATCCTGTGCCATCGCGACGACCGCGGCCAGCATGGCCAGGGCGACCACGGTACAGACAATGCGTTTCATTTTCTTGTCCCT